>NZ_JBLEBI010000270.1:0-6396 GCF_047340315.1 Streptomyces sp. AF1A | reverse complement strand
CGGACCGGCTTGCGCGGCATCTCGTGATCGTCGCCGATGCCGTGCTGCCCTTTCTGCCCACCGTGCTTCCCTGCGGCGAGGAGAAACCCTCGGCCGCCCACCGGGCCCGGCTGGCGCTTGCCGAAGCCGCCGGGACGGTGCTGGCCGGCGGCCTGTCCCTGCTCGGCATCGACGCACCCGAACACCTCTGAGGGCCCGAGAGCAGATGTGCCCCGGAGAGAGACAGAGAGTCTGAGAGCCACGTCATGAGCCGTTCCGCCCACCCCGCCGGGCCCCGTCACGCCGACGTCCTGCCCGAGGGGCACTACACCGCGCCGCCCGCCGACCTCAACGCCCTGGACGCGAAGGTCTGGGCCCAGACCGTCGGCCGGGGCGAGGACGGGGTCGTCACCGTCGGCGGCGTCCCGGTGACCCGGCTGGCCGAGAAGTTCGGCACGCCCGTCTACATCCTGGACGAGGCCGACTTCCGGGCCCGGGCGCGCGCCTGGCGTACCGCCTTCGGGGCCGACGCCGACGTGTTCTACGCCGGGAAGGCGTTCCTCTCGCGTGCCGTCGTGCGGTGGCTGAAGGAGGAGGGGCTCAACCTCGACGTGTGCTCGGGTGGGGAGCTGGCCACCGCCCTGTCCGCGGGCATGCCCCCCGAGCGCATCGCCTTCCACGGCAACAACAAGTCCCCGGAGGAGATCCGCCGGGCCGTCGAGGCCGGGGTCGGGCGGATCGTGCTCGACTCCTTCCAGGAGATCGTGCGGGTCGCCCACATCGCGCAGTCGCTGGAGAAGCGGCAGAAGGTGCAGATCCGGATCACCGTGGGCGTCGAGGCGCACACGCACGAGTTCATCGCCACCGCGCACGAGGACCAGAAGTTCGGGATTCCGCTGGCCGGGGGGCAGGCCGCCGAGGCCGTGCGGCGCGCGCTGCGGCTCGACGGGCTCGAGCTGATCGGCATCCACTCCCACATCGGCTCGCAGATCTTCGACATGTCCGGCTTCGAGGTCGCCGCCCACCGCGTGGTCGGGCTGCTCCGGGACATTCGCGACGAGCACGGGGTCGAACTGCCGGAGATCGACCTCGGGGGCGGGCTCGGGATCGCCTACACCAGTGAGGACGACCCGCGCGAGCCGCACGAGATCGCCAAGGCGCTGACCGAGATCGTCGCGCGCGAGTGCGAGGCCGCGCGGCTGCGGGCGCCCCGGATCTCCGTCGAGCCCGGGCGGGCCATCGTGGGACCGACCGCGTTCACGCTGTACGAGGTCGGGACCGTCAAGCCGCTGGATGGGCTGCGGACCTACGTGTCCGTGGACGGCGGCATGTCCGACAACATCCGGACGGCGCTGTACGACGCCGAGTACAGCGTCGCGCTGGTGTCCCGGACGAGCGACGCCGAGCCGATGCTCGTCCGCGTGGTCGGCAAGCACTGCGAGAGCGGGGACATCGTGGTCAAGGACGCGTTCCTGCCCGCCGACCTGGCGCCGGGCGACCTGATCGCCGTGCCGGCCACGGGCGCGTACTGCCGGTCCATGGCCAGCAACTACAACCACGTGCTCCGGCCGCCCGTCGTCGCCGTGAAGGACGGCGGCGCCCGGGCGATCGTCCGGCGCGAGACGGAGGAGGACCTCTTGCGTCTGGACGTCGGGTGACCGAACGTCCCGGCTTCAGGTGACCGAAACGGCGTGCGGACGACGACCACCAGGAAGGCCGTCAAAACACCGGCCCAGGACATCGGACGCCAGGACACCGGACACCGGACGCCGGACGCCGGACACCCGCAAAGACAAACGGGGCGGAAGATCTGCGGTTTCCCGCCCCGGGAAAAATGAAATAGACGTCTCACGATCCGGACGAAGGGTAGAAACTCCCGTCCGGTGAGTGAGACTGGTCCAACCGTAGACGGTATGAGGAAACGAGGTCGGATGATGCGTACGCGTCCGCTGAAGGTGGCGCTGCTGGGCTGTGGAGTGGTCGGCTCAGAGGTGGCGCGCATCATGACGACGCACGCCGACGACCTCGCCGCCCGGATCGGCGCCCCGGTCGAACTCGCCGGGGTGGCCGTGCGCAGGCCCGCCAAGGTGCGCGAGGGGATCGACCCGGACCTCATCACCACCGACGCCACCGCCCTCGTCAAACGCGGGGACATCGACGTGGTGGTCGAGGTCATCGGCGGGATCGAGCCCGCCCGGGCGCTCATCACCACCGCCTTCGAGCACGGCGCCTCGGTCGTGTCCGCCAACAAGGCCCTGCTGGCCCAGGACGGGGCCGCGCTGCACGCCGCCGCCGAGGAGCACGGCCGGGACCTGTACTACGAGGCCGCCGTCGCCGGCGCCATCCCGCTGATCCGGCCGCTGCGCGAGTCCCTCGCCGGGGACAAGGTCAACCGGGTGCTCGGCATCGTCAACGGCACCACCAACTTCATCCTCGACAAGATGGACTCCACGGGGGCCGGCTACCAGGAGGCCCTGGACGAGGCCACCGCCCTCGGGTACGCGGAGGCCGACCCGACCGCCGACGTCGAGGGGTTCGACGCCGCCGCCAAGGCCGCCATCCTCGCCGGCATCGCCTTTCACACGCGTGTGCGCCTCGACGACGTCTACCGCGAGGGCATGACCGAGGTCACCGCCGCGGACTTCGCCTCCGCCAAGGAGATGGGCTGCACCATCAAGCTGCTCGCCATCTGCGAGCGGGCGGCCGACGGGGCCTCCGTCACCGCGCGCGTGCACCCCGCGATGATCCCGCTCAGCCATCCGCTGGCCTCGGTGCGCGGGGCGTACAACGCCGTCTTCGTGGAGAGCGACGCCGCCGGGCAGCTCATGTTCTACGGCCCCGGCGCCGGCGGCTCGCCCACCGCCTCCGCCGTCCTCGGCGACCTGGTCGCGGTCTGCCGCAACCGGATCAACGGGGCCACCGGTCCCGGCGAGTCCGCGTACGCCGCGCTGCCCGTCTCGCCCATGGGCGACGCCGTCACGCGCTACCACATCAGCCTGGACGTCGCCGACAAACCGGGCGTCCTCGCCCAGGTCGCCACCGTCTTCGCCGAGCACGGGGTTTCCATCGATACGGTTCGGCAGCAGGGCAGAAATCAGAGCAGCGGCGACGCGGCCGCCGTCGAACAGGGTGGCGGCGGGCGACGGGAGGGCGGCGAGGCCTCCCTCGTCGTCGTCACCCACCGGGCCCTCGACGCCTCCCTGTCCGGGACCGTCGAGGCGCTGCGCAAGCTCGACACCGTGCGGGGTGTCGCCAGCATCATGCGGGTTGAAGGAGAGTAACCAGCAATGACCCACCAGTGGCGCGGAATCATCGAGGAGTACCGGGACCGGCTGCCGGTATCCGACACCACGCCGGTCGTGACGCTCCGCGAGGGCGGCACGCCCCTCGTACCCGCGCAGGTGCTCTCCGAGCGCACCGGCTGCGAGGTGCACCTCAAGGTCGAGGGCGCGAACCCCACCGGGTCCTTCAAGGACCGCGGCATGACCATGGCCATCTCCAAGGCCAAGGAGGAGGGGGCCAAGGCCGTCATCTGCGCCTCCACCGGCAACACGTCGGCCTCCGCCGCCGCTTACGCCGTGCGCGCCGGCATGGTCTCCGCCGTGCTCGTGCCGCAGGGCAAGATCGCGCTCGGCAAGATGGGCCAGGCCCTCGTGCACGGCGCGAAGATCCTCCAGGTCGACGGCAACTTCGACGACTGCCTCACCCTCGCCCGCGCGCTCAGCGACAACTACCCCGTGGCGCTGGTCAATTCGGTCAATCCGGCACGTATCGAGGGTCAGAAGACGGCCGCGTTCGAGATCGTCGACATGCTCGGTGACGCGCCCGACATCCACGTCCTCCCGGTCGGCAACGCGGGCAACATCACCGCCTACTGGAAGGGCTACCGGGAGTACGCCGCCGACGGCATCGCCACCAAGACCCCGCGCATGTGGGGCTTCCAGGCCTCCGGCAGCGCCCCGATCGTGCGCGGCGAGGTCGTCAAGGACCCGTCGACCATCGCCACCGCGATCCGGATCGGCAACCCCGCCTCCTGGCAGTACGCGCTGGCCGCCCGCGACGAGTCCGGCGGCGCCATCGACGAGGTGACGGACCGTGAAATCCTGCGTGCCTACCGCCTGTTGGCCGCCCAGGAGGGCGTCTTCGTGGAGCCCGCCTCCGCCGCCTCCGTCGCCGGTCTGCTCAAGGCCGCCGAGCAGGGCAGGGTCGACCCGGGGCAGCGCATCGTGTGCACCGTCACCGGCAACGGCCTGAAGGACCCGGACTGGGCCGTCGCGGGCGCCCCGCAGCCGGTCACCGTCCCGGTCGACGCGGCCACCGCGGCCGAGCGCCTCGGCCTCGCCTGAGCGCCGGGCGTCCGGGTTCTCCCTGGCGGGGAGCACAGGGGGCTTGCGACACGCATCGTGCGCCTCCTGTGCGCCCTATGTCGCCACAGAACCTTCCTTCGATAGGCTGTAGTGAACCCGCCCACCGCATATGCCCTGCGTGTGGCACGGGGCCGTGTCGTCCGCGCGGCCCGACGGGTCTTCGTACGTCATCGGAAGTCCACCGAGTGACCATCGAATCCATCGAGCGTCACTCGACAAGTCCCGCAGCTCAAGGAGAGTCTTCGAGCGATGGCCGGTCCAGCGTTCCGCGCCGCCGCCGTCCGGGTGCGCGTTCCCGCCACCAGCGCCAACCTCGGCCCGGGCTTCGACGCCCTGGGCCTCGCGCTGGGGCTGTACGACGACGTCGTCGTCCGGGTGGCCGACTCCGGGCTGCACATCGACATCGCGGGAGAGGGCAGCGAGACACTCCCGCGTGACGAGTCTCACCTTCTCGTCCGCTCGCTGCGCATCGCCTTCGATCTGCTGGGCGGACAGCCGCGCGGCCTGGAGATCGTCTGCGCCAACCGCATCCCGCACGGCCGCGGCCTCGGCTCCTCCTCCGCCGCCATCTGCGCCGGCATCGTCGCCGCCCGCGCCGTGACCATAGGCGGCGAGGCCCGCCTCGACGACGCCGCCCTGCTGGAGCTGGCCACCGAGATCGAGGGCCACCCGGACAACGTGGCCGCCTGTCTGCTCGGCGGTTTCACCCTGTCCTGGATGGAGGCCGGCACAGCCCGGGCGATCAGGATGGACCCGCACGATTCCATCGTTCCGGTGGTTTTCGTGCCCGGAAAGCCGGTGCTGACCGAGACCGCCCGAGGTCTGCTGCCGCGCACCGTGCCGCACGTCGACGCCGCCGCCAACGCGGGCCGTGCCGCCCTGCTCGTCGAGGCCCTGACCAGGCGCCCCGAGCTGCTGCTGCCCGCCACCGAGGACCGCCTCCACCAGGAGTACCGCGCCCCGGCGATGCCGGAGAGCGCCGCGCTGGTGGAGCGGCTGCGGGCCGACGGGATCCCGGCTGTCATCTCGGGCGCCGGACCCACCGTCATGGCCCTGGCCGACGAGGACAGCGCCGACAAGGTGTCCCACCTCGCGGGCGAGGGCTGGGCCGCCAACCGGCTGGACCTCGACGTACAGGGAGCGAGTGTGCTGCCGCTTGCGACCTGATACGCGGTAGCTCGGATGCCGGATGTTTTGGAGAGGGGGAATGTTTGTTGGATCCGGTAGTGTTAACCTCAAGTCTGCACCCGACCCCACCATGGCGAGGTGCCTCGTGTCCCCGTCCGGGACAGACATTCTTCCGGGAGTCTCCCACGCCACTCCGTGTTCCGTGCGCCGTACCTGGGCAGTACGTCGTATGCGGACACTGAGCGGTCCGCCGGGCACGCTCCGGAATCGGTGCGACCACGCCACGTGACACTGGGTGCCACGACTCGCGGAAGCGCCAATCACCGCACATTCCTCCGCCGCTTTGGCGGACCACCGCCCCGGCACGGTTCACCGAAGACAGGACCGTAGCCGGACAGCACAACCGGTCGCCGAGCCAGAAGGCCGACGTCCGCTCCAGGGAAGGACCCTTCGTGAGCGACACCACCGATCTGATGGGCGCACGTGTCGAGGAGACCGCTGCCGCGCCCGCCACGGACGCCTCCGCGCCTGCCACCGGTGCCGGCTCCCGGCGGCGCCGCGGTACCGGCCTCGAGGGCATGGTGCTGGCCGAGCTGCAGCAGGTCGCCTCGGGCCTCGGCATCAGGGGCACCGCGCGGATGCGCAAGAGCCAGCTGATCGAGGTCATCAAGGAGGCGCAGGCCGCGGGAGGCGCTCCCGCCCCGAAGGCCGAGGCCGCCACCGAGACCAAGCCGAAGCGCCGGGCCACCTCCAAGGCCCGCACCGGCGAGGAGACCGCCGACAAGAAGGCGGAGGCCAGGGCCGAGGCCCCTGCCGAACAGGCCGTGGCCCAGCAGCAGATCGAGATCCCCGGCCAGCCGGCCTCCGACGACGCCCCGGCCGAGCGCCGTCGCCGCCGCGCCACCGCCGAGGCCGGCAGCCC
>NZ_JBLEBI010000027.1:0-58322 GCF_047340315.1 Streptomyces sp. AF1A | reverse complement strand
TGGTGCCGCCCATCCCGAAGCTGCTGACCCCGGCCACCGTCTCGCCGCGCGGCAGCCGCAGCGGCGACCTGAGCAGCCTGAGCCCGCGCTCGGCGAGCCGCAGCCGCGGGTTCTCGCGCTCGGCGTGGCGGCTGGCCGGCACGATGCGGTGGTGCAGCGCCAGCGCCGCCTTGATCAGCCCGGCGATTCCCGCGGCGCCCTCCGTGTGGCCGAGGTTGCCCTTCACCGAGCCGATCGCGCACGGCTCGGCCCGCCGCACCCCGTGCACCGCGCCCAGCGCCGCGCACTCGATGGCGTCGCCGAGCACCGTCCCGGTGCCGTGCGCCTCCACGAAGCGCACCTGGTCCGGGGAGATCCCGGCCCGGCGGTGGGCGGCCTGCAGCACCTTCTGCTGGGACCAGCGGCTGGGCGCGGTGACCCCGTTGCTGCGGCCGTCCTGGTTGACGGCGCTGCCCCGGATCACGGCGTACACCCGGCTGCCGTCCGCGACCGCGTCCTCGAGCCGGCGCAGCACCACCGCGCCCACCCCGTCGGCGCGGCCGATGCCGTCGGCGTCGGCCGCGAACGGCTTGCACCGCCCGTCCGGGGCAGCGAGCCCGAGCTGCTGGTAGACCAGGCCGAGCGTGGGCGAGAGCACCAGGTTGACGCCGGCCGCGACGGCGGTCGAGCACTCGCCGGTGAGCAGCGCGCCCACCGCGAGGTGCACGGCGACCAGCGACGAGGAGCAGGCGGTGTCCACGGCGAGGCTCGGGCCGTGCAGGTCCAGGTGGTACGAGACCCGGTGGGCGATCATCCCGGTGCTGCTGCCCGCGCCCAGCTGGGGCGTGGGCCGGTCCCGCCCGGACAGCGTCAGCCGGCCCCACTCGCCGCCCATCACGCCGACGTAGACCCCGGTGTCGCTGCCGGCGAGGGCGACCGGGGAGATCCCGGAGTCCTCGATCGCCCGCCACACGCACGGCAGCAGCAGCCGCTGGTGCGGGTCCATGGCGGCGGCCTCGCGCGGCGGCACGGCGAAGAAGGCGTGGTCGAATACGTCGATGCCGTCGGCGAAGCCGCCCCGCGCGACCTCGGGGTGGACGGCCGGGTCCCAGCGCCCCGGGGGCACGGCGCCGATGGCGTCGCCCGAGCCCAGCAGCAACTCCCAGTAGGCGTCGGCGCCGTGGGCGCGCGGGAAGAGGCAGTCGATGCCGGTGATCGCGATGTCGCCCATCAGCGCTCCCCGCCGTCGAAGGCGTCCGGGTGCGCCACCGGCAGATGGGCCAGCAGCCGCCCGACCGTGGGGTGGTCCCACAGCAGGGTCGGCTCGGCCTCGACGCCCCACTCGTCCTCCAGGTCACCGCACAGGCTGAGCGCCACCACGGAGTCGGCGCCGTAGTCGGCGAGCGGCACGTCCGGGTCGATCGTCTCGGCCGGCCGGTGCAGATACGCGGCGAGCCGGTCCAGCAGCCACCGCTCCAGGGAGGTGCCGGGCGTGGTGGGCCGGTGCGCGGGTGCGGTCATCGTGGAACTCCTTCGCGAGCACGCGGGGTCAGCCGCTCACTGGGGTGGTGTAGAGGTCGTAGCTGAGCTGGGCGCCGTAGCGGAGCTGCACCTCGTGCCGGATCCGGGCGGTGCACTGCGCGGGCAGGTCGGCGACCCGGAGCCCGAGCCTGCGGGCCACCCGGTGCAGGGCCGCGGCCGCCCAGGACGCGTCGGCCAGGAAGGGGTCGCCGCCGCGCCCGGCCTGCCGCCACACGCCGAGCACGGCGGCGGCGGCCAGCAGCAGCGCATGGCGGTCGACCAGCGCGAATCCGGCGGCCGGCCAGACGCCGGGGCGCGCACCGCGCTCCAGGCCGCGCACCCGCGCGCGCAGGTGGGCCAGTTCCGCGGCGAGCGCCCGGGCGTACGCGGCGAGCGCCCGCTCCGCCGGGCCGGCGCCAGGGACGCCGTCGGCGGCCGACGGCAGGCAGGCGGTGAGCGACTCGTGCCCCGACGCCAGCCGCAGCCGGTCCGCCGCCGTGGGCGGCACCGGGTCGCCGGGCCGGAACAGGGCGCCGGGCGGCGGCTGGGCGCTGCCCCAGGAGGTGCGGGCGAGCCGGAACAGCTGGGGGATGATCGTGGCCTGGCAGGCGGCCGTGCCCGCATGGCCGAGGCTCAGCACCGGGACGTCCCTGATGTGCTTCTGGAAGATGCCCAGCGAGCCCTCGCGGGCGTAGATGCCGGAGCCGAGCACGGTCGACAGGTCGTACATGGTCTCGATGAGCACCCTGGGCAGCAGGTACTTCAGGGCGGCCGAGTAGACGCTGGTCTGTTCCGGCAGCAGGTGCAGGGCGCGCAGCGCGAACACCGCGAGGCTGTCGTACAGCAGCAGGTTCACGAACGCGCCGGTGGTGGAGGCCGAGGCGCGGGCGGCGTCGGTGCGGCGGCCGGACCGGGCCGGTGAGGTCTGCGACTGCTCGAACATCACCGCGGTGCGCAGGACGGTGTCCACGGCCGCGACCGCGCAGGAGGCGATGACCGTGCGGCTCAGCTGGAAGGAGCGCAGGGCGGTGGCCACTCCGGTGCCCTCCGGGCCGAGCAGCGCCGTCTCCGGTACCGGGCACGCGTCGAACTCCAGCCCGGCGAACCGGCAGCCGCGCAGGCCGACGGCCACCCGGCGGGGCAGCAGCGCGGCCCGGTCGGCGGGCAGGGCGTCCGGGCGCAGCAGCAGCGCCGAGTGGCTGCGGCTGCCGCCCTCGTCGCCGGTGCGGCAGAACAGCACCAGCGCGTGGGCCCGTTCCAGGTTGTTGATCAGCGGTTTGGCGCCGCCCAGCACCAGGCCGTCCGGGGTGCGGCGGGCGGTCACCCCGCTGCGCACGTAGTCGTTGCTGTGGGCGGTCTCGTGCTGCGCGATGGCGGCCTTGCCGCCGCCGAGCAGCAGCCGGGCGACCCACGCACGCTGGTCCTCGGTGCCGGCCAGCCACACGTCGGAGGCGGCCATCCAGCTCATCATCCCGTAGCCCATGGCGAGCCCGACGTCCCGCCGGAACACGGGCCGCATGACGGCGACCAGATCCTCGTACGAGCACAGCCGCCCGCCGAGCCCGGCGGGCACGAACTCGGCGGGCGTGCCGAGGGAGTCGAGCAGTTCCTCACCGGCGTCGAACCGCTCGGCCAGCCGGTCGGCGGTGAGCAGCGCGGCGTACCCGTAGGGGTTGGCGGGGTCGGTGGGGTCGCCGAGCGCCGCCTCGACGCGCGCGGCACGGGCCCGGCCCGGCGCGGGGTCGCCGCACGACGGTGCGGGTGTGCCCGGCGTCTGAGCGAGCGCCGCGCTCACCACCGGCCGCCACCACCGGCCGGTTCGGGCAGCAGCAGGTCCTCGCCGAGCGCGGTGCGGCGGGCGCCCAGGAGGTCCCGCACCGCCGGGTCCAGGACCTGGTGGACGGCCTGCAGTTCACCGGACAGCAGCATGCGGCGGGTCTCCGCGCGGCGCACCTTGCCGCTGGTGGTGCGCGGCACCGTGCCGGGGCGCACCAGGAGCAGGTTGGCGAGCGGGGCGTTGCACTCGGCGCCGACGGCCTCCTGGAGGCGCCGGACGAGCCTGTTCGTCCGGCCGGCGTCCTCGAGTTCGGCGCGGGTCTCCTGCACCACCACGAGCTGCTCGCGCCCGCCCGCGTCGACGCAGAACGCGGCGGCGGCGCCGGGCCGCAGCCCGGCGGCGGCCTCCCGCACGGTCCACTCGACGTCCTGCGGGTACAGGTTGCGGCCGTTGAGGATGATCAGCTCCTTCAGCCGGCCCGTGACGTACAGCCGGCCGTCGGCCAGGACACCCAGGTCGCCGGTGCGCAGGAACCCCGTCTCGCCGTCGTCCAGGGTCGCCCGGAAGGTCTCCTCGCTCTCCTCGGGGCGCTTCCAGTAGCCCATCGCCACGCTGTCGCCGCGCAGCCAGATCTCCCCGACGCGGCCCGCGGGCAGCTCCCTGCGCTCCTCGGGCTCGACGATCCGCACGTCGTACCCGGTGACCGGCCCGCAGTCGACCAGCTCCCGCGCCCCGGCCACCGCCTCCGCGCCCTGCGGTTCGGCCAGCCGCCCGCGCTCCAGTGCCTCCGGGTCGGCCGCGCGCGTGCGCCAGGGCTCGCCGGGCGCGCCGCCGGAGACCAGCAGGGTCGCCTCGGCCAGCCCGTAGCACGGGTACCCGGCCGAGGCCCGCAGCCCGGCGACCGCGAAATGCCGGGCGAACCGGCGCAGGGTGTGCGGCCGTACCGGCTCCGCGCCGTTGAGCACCAGCCGCCAGCGGGAGAGGTCGAGGGAGGCGGCCTCCGCCTCGGGGATGCGGTCGACGCACAGGTCGTAGCAGAAGTTGGGGCCGCCGCCGACGGTCACGCCGTAGGTGTCGATGGCGCGCAGCCAGCGCATCGGCTGCCGGACGAAGGACTCGGGCGCCATCTGCACGGACATGCCGCCCAGCCAGACCGGGTGCAGCAGATGCGCGATGAAGCCCATGTCGTGGTAGTGCGGCAACCATCCGCCGAAACGATCCTGCGCATTGGTCCCCAGCACCTGCTGCAGCAGCCGCTGATTGTCCATCAGGTTGCGGTGGGACACCATCACCCCGCGCGGATCGCGCACGGAGCCCGAGGTGTACTGCAGGAACGCCAGGTCGTCGGGGCGGGTGCGCACCGGCTGCCAGGCGGCCGGGTCGCCGAGCTCCGGCCGGTCGGTGGCCAGGCAGTCGACGCCGTCCCGCCGCGCGTCGGCCAGCCACCGGGAGACCTGGGGCGCGCTCGCGGCCTCGGTCAGCACCAGGCGCGCGCCGGTGTCGTCCAGCATCGCCCGCACCCGGTCCGCGCGCCGCCCGTGACCGCCGGCGCCGTCCGGCAGCGGCGCGGGCACGGCCACCGCGCCCGCGTACAGGCAGCCCGCGTAGGCGCTGAGGAACTCCGCGGTGGAGGCGTACAGCAGCAGCACGGGGGTCCCGCCGGCCCGGCGCTCCTGCAGCACCGAGGCGATACGGCGGGCCCGCAGGCCGAGTTCGCCGTACGACAGCCGTACCGGGCCGACCGCCGCGCCGCGATGCCGCAGCTCGACGTGCGCCTCGGCGTCCGGCCGCTCCGCGATCCGCTCGCACAGCACATCGGTGAACGTGACCGGCCCGGTGGTGGACAGGTTCGACATCGCTCCCCCTCGCGACGATGACCGGCCGCACTCCCCCGTCCGGAGTACGGCCCCATGCCTGCTGTGCATGGTCGGACCTGCCGCTAAAGGGCCGCTTGGAGCGGCGGAAGGGGGATGCGGGGAGCCCGGTCGCGGCGTCGTACGGCCCGTCACCGCGCGGTGCGGGACGGCGGGCGCCGCCATTGTCCGGGGCAGACCTCGAGTTGCCGGTACGACACGCCGACCGTAACGTCCGTTTTGCCTGTGTTTGATCCACGTTTGGTGCTCGCCGGGCACCCCCCGCCGAGCACCGCCCATCTCCCAGGAGGAACCCTTGTCGGTCTATTCGCCGTTCCAGTCTGCCAGCGCCGCGGGCCAGGGAACGTACGGGCAAGCGCAGTCGTACGGACCGTTCCCGGCGGGGCATCAGGCCCGCCCCCAGGACCTCTGGGACAGCCTCGGCACACCGCAGCACACGGCCCAGACGGTCCAGCAGGTCGCGCAGACGGTCAAGACGATCTCCGACATCGTCGGCATGCTGAACGCCTCCCCGGCCGGACAGCAGCAGGGCATGCCCGGCCAGCAGGGCCAGTACGGCCACTTCGGCCAGCAAGGCCAGTACGGCCAGCAAGGCCAGTACGGCCACCAGCAGTTCCGCCCCCAGGACATCTGGGGGGACATCGGCTCGGCCATGAGCCAGACCGCTCCCTACATGCAGCAGATGCTGCCCGTCGCGGCCGCGATCCTCGCCGGCGCCTCCCACGCCGGAACGCACCAGGGCATGCCGGGCCAGTACGGCCAGCAAGGTCAGTACGGCCACCAGCAGACCGGCGCGCAGGGCGTCTGGGGCGGCATCGGTTCGGCCTTCAACTCGGCCGCCCCGACCGTCGAACACGTGGCCAAGGCCTTCGGCCCGCTCGTCCCCATCGCACTCGCCATGCTGAACGCGTCCCACGCCGCACAGCAGCAGGGCATGCCGGGCCAGCAGGGCGTGCCGCAGTACGCCGGCCAGCAGGGCGTGCCGCAAGGCCAGTACGGCCACCAGCAGACCGGCCCGCAGGACGTCTGGGGCGGCATCGGCTCGGCCATGAGCCAGACCGCTCCCTACATGCAGCAGATGCTGCCCATCGCGGCCGCGATCCTCGCCAGTGCCTGCCCCGCCGGACAGCAGCCCGGCATGCCCGGCCCCTACGGCCGGCAGTACTGACAGGACGCCGGAATGACGGATCCCGGCACCTGGTCCGGCAGCGCCGCCGGCACCGGGCAGGACACCGGATTCGGCCGGGCGGCGGCGTCCTCGCCCTGGGGAGGCGGGGTCGGCATGCCCGTCCCGCCGGGCGATGCGGGGCGCGCCCAGTGCGCGTCCCTGATCCTGCGGACGCACGCATGGCTCGAGCGGGCGGTCCCGCAGATGCCCGAGACGAACGGCCTCGTGCCCGTGGTGACACGAGCGGTCCAGCTCTACCGGACCGGTGACTACGCCGAGTGCTACGCGGTGATGAACGGTGTCGGCCAGGGCATCGCTCTCGCCGCGGCCCTGGCTCCGGTTGTCCCGCCGTGGTGAATCCCGGCGACCGCGGTCCGGGACCGGGAGAGATCCGGTCCCGGACCGCGCAGTACATGGTGGGTGCGACGGACCCCGGACTGCTCTCACGCGTCGCGGCGGAGCTCGGCGAGGAGGAAGGCATCACCGTGCGCACGGTCAGCGGGGCACCCGGCCGGCCCTCCGTCCTCGCGGTCTCGATGCCACCCGAGCGCGCCGACCGGCTGCGCGCCCAATACCTCGAACGGATCGCGATCGAGCCCGACGAGTCACTTCAGCACTACTGACACCGGCGGCGGAAGTCCGCACACGGATGACGGAGGAACGCAGACATGTCCGACACCCCCCAAGAGGCCCACGGCGACCACGCCCCGGAGCTCCGCCACCGGCCGAGGCAGTACCTGGTCGCGCCGATCCCGGAGCATCTGCTGCCCGCAGGGTTCACGCCGGTCGAAAGCGACGCCCTGTTCAGCCAGTTGCAGCAGGACCCCGAGGTCAGCGTGCACGGGCGCATCGTCCCGGCCCGGCACCCCTCGCTGGAGGGAAAGCCCCCCTTCCCCGAGGTGGCCGTGGTGCAGATGCCGCCGCACCGCGCGGCAGCCCTGGACCGGGACCCCCAGGTGCACATCGAACCGAACCACCACCTGCGCGTGGCCTGCCCGTATCCGACGGCCTGCGCACCGGCCGTCGAGGCACGCCGGTCCAACCCCGGTGTGCAGTTGCCCGCGGCCCCGCCGACCCAGGTGCCGTTCATGGTCTCGGCCAGTGACGGCGGCCCCCTCGCGAACGCCATGGTCGTCGTGCTGACCGACGAGCGGAACTTCCAGGCGACCACCGGCCCCGACGGGCGCGCGGTGGTGACCCTGACCGTGCACGACCCGACCATGGTGAACGGCGTCTACGTCAAGCCCGGCGGGGACTACTGGGAACGCTGGATCCCCCGCCCGGAGCTGTCCACCGAATCCGACAACCTGGTCATCCTCCACCCGCTGAGCGAGACCTTCCCCGGGCTGCCCGAGCGCCAGGCCAGCGGCTGGGGCCTGACGGCGATGGGGCTGGACCGCATCCCGCCCACCTACCGCGGGCAGGGGGTCAAGGTCGCGATCATCGACTCCGGGGCCGCGACGAGCCACCCGGAGCTGCGCAACCGTGTCACCCGGGGCATCGACCTCGTCGGCGACGAGGAAAAGCAGTGGTCGGTGGACGTCGTCGGCCACGGGACGCACTGCGCGGGTGTCATCGGCGCCGCCGACAACGGGGTCGGGATGCTCGGCATCGCCGTGGAGGCCGAACTGCACGCCTGCCGCGTCTTCCCAGGCGGGCGGTACAGCGAGATCATCCAGGCCCTCGACTACTGCATCCAGAACGAGATCGACGTCGTCAACCTCAGCCTCGGCGGCGACGAGCCCTCCGCCCTCGTCGCCCAGAAGATCGAGCAGGCCCGCCAGGCCGGCATCGCCTGCATCGTCGCCGCGGGCAACTCCGGTGGTCCCGTGGGCTTCCCCGCCCGGCTCCCGTCCGTGCTCACCGTCGCCGCGATCGGCAGGCTCGGCCAGTTCCCCTCCGACACCTACCACGCCACCCAGGTGTGGGGGCAGCCGAGCGCGCAGGGCTACTTCTCCGCCGCCTTCTCCTCCCACGGACCCGAGGTCGACGTGTGCGCCCCCGGGGTGGCGATCCTGTCGACCGTGCCGGACCACAGCTACGCGGTGTGGGACGGCACCTCCATGGCCACCCCGCACATCACCGGCCTGGCCGCTCTGGTGCTCGCCCATCACCCCGACTTCCGCAACGGCTACGGCGTGCGGGACGCCCACCGCGTCGACCGGCTCTTCCAGCTCCTGCGCGCCTCGTGCACCCCGCTGGACCTCGGCGACCCGGGCCGCACCGGTGCCGGTCTGCCCGACGCGATGCGGGCCCTGGGCCTGATGACCTCGCCGGAGGCGGCCGCCACCGCGGAACTCGCCCAGCTACGCGAGGCCATGCGGATGGCCGGCCTGCTCCCGGCGGTCCCGGGGGCGACCGCCGACCCCATCGAGCAGCTCCGCCAGCTGCTCAGAGCCGCGGGCCTGCTCCCCACGCCGTGAGCGCACGAGACCGTCGCCCGAGGTACTCGCCGGGACCGTCCCCGCACCGGCGGGGGCGGTCCCCGGTGCGCGCGCGAGCCCGCCGGACCGACGGATGCCCGGCTCCTTCGCGCCGCGGTCGCGGCCGCGCCCGTCCGGCGCGGCCCGCCTCCTCGTGCCGCTCGCTCCCGGGCCGCCGGTTAGCCCACCTGGCGGGGTGCGCCGGTGCGGATCCCCGATCCGCGCGGCCGCCCGTGCTTCGATCGAGCCAGGAGGCATATGACATGGCTGACGATCGATCACATCGCACCCGTTCCCCCCTCGTTCCGTCCCGCCGCAACGTGCTGGCCGCGGCGGCCCTGGCGCCCGTCCTCACCGCGGTGCCCGAGGCCCGGGCCCTGTCCGGGCCGCACGGCCGCGCCCTGGTGGCGCCGGTGCTGACCAAGCTGACGGACTGGGCGGACGTGGGCAAGGCTCTCGGCCGGCCCGGCGACATGAAGCGGTACATGTACCACACGGGTCTGCCGCGCCGAGACCTCAAGGTGTACTCCCGCGGCGTCCGGATCGACCCCGCGCTCGCCCTGGGTACGCACGTGTCCTTCGTCCGGTACGCGGACGGCAGCACGCTCCTGATGGGCGACGTCGTGGTCACCGAAGGCGAACTGCAGCATTTCACCGATGTCCTGCAAGAACACGACATCATGCAGACCGCCATCCACAAGCACCTGCTCGCCCACGAGCCGGAGGTCTGGTGGATCCATGTGCACGCCCACGGGCACGATCCGGTCACCGTGGCCCGCGGCCTGCGCGCCGCGTTCGACCGCACCGGCACTCCTCCGGCCCAACCGGCCACCTCCGCTCCCCGCGTCGACCTGGACACGGCCGCCATCGACGCCGCCCTGGGCGTCAAGGGCGTCCCCGACGGCGTGGTCTACAAGTCCACCTACGTCCGGAAGGAGACCGTCGCCGACGGCCCGCTGATCCTTCCCCCGGGGCTCGGCGCCACCACCTCCGTCAACTTCCAGCCGCTCGGCGGGGGCAGGGCGGCCGTCAGCGGTGACCTGGTGCTGATCGCCGGCGAGGTCCAGCCCGCGCTGGTGGCCCTGCGGCGCGGCGGCATCGAGCTCGTCGAGCTGCACCACCACAACCTGACGGACGAACCGCGCCTGTTCTTCGTCCATTACTGGGGCATCGGCGATGCCGTCGCTCTCGCCAAGGCCATCCGCCGGGCCGTGGACATCACCAACGTCGTACCCATGCCGGGAGGAGCCAGCTCATGACCACGGACGACGAGCCGATCACCTGCCCGTTCGACTACAGCGAGGCCCTGGACTTCGACCCCGAGCTCGCGGACCTGATGCGCCGGGACACCCCCGCCCGCATCCGGCTGCCCTACGGCGACGCGGACGCCTGGCTGATCACGAATTTCGAGTCCGTCAAGCAGGTGACGACCGACCAGCGGTTCAGCCGGGCGGGCATCATCGGCAAGGACTACCCGCGCATGACGCCGGAGCCCATCGTCTCGCCCGAGTCGATCAACGTGATGGACCCGCCGCAGAGCAGCCGCGTCCGCCACCTGGCGTCCCAGGCCTTCACCCAACAGCAGGTCGAGGCCATGCGGCCCCGCATCCTCCGGCTCGCGGACCGCCTGCTGGACGACATGGAGCAGGACGGGCCGCCCGCCGATCTGGTCAAGTACCTCTCGGACCCGCTGCCCCAGCACACCGTCCTGGACCTCCTCGGCGTCGAACGCGCGGAGTGGCCCCGCATCCAGGAGTCGGTGCACCAGCTCCTCGTCGTCGGTGAGGACAACAAGGAGGTCGCCGCGAGCGCCAAGGCGGACCTGACGGCGTACTTCGGCAAGCTCGTCGAACAGCGCCGCTCCTCGCCCGGCCCGGACCTGATCAGCGCCATGGCCGCGGCGCGCGACGGCCAGGAGCAACTGGACGACAGGGAACTGGCGGTCATGGCCCTGGTGCTGGCGCTCAGCGGCCAGGACACGGCGACCTGCCAGATCAGCGACATCACCTACCTGCTCCTGACGCGCCCCGAGCTGATGGAGCGGCTCAGGAGCCGCCCCGACACCCTCACCGACGTCCTGCACGAACTGCTCCGCGTCATCCCGTTCCGCAAGGGGGTGGGCATCCCCCGCGTGGCGCTGGAGGACGTGGAACTGGACGGTGCCCACATCCGGGCGGGCGACTTCGTGCATGTGTCGTACCTGACGGCCAACCGCGACCCGAAGCGCTACTCCGACCCGGACCTCATCGACCCCGACCGGCCCAGCGCCCCCCACATGACCTTCGGCTGGGGCGGACACCGGTGCATCGCCATGCCGTTGGCCATGGCCGAGCTCGAAGTGGCCATCGGACGGCTGGTCGAGAGGTTCCCCGGGCTGCGGCTCGCGGTGCCGCCGGAGGAGCTGCGGTGGGACGCGAAGACGATCAGGCGCTTCCCGCTGAAGCTGCCGGTCGCCTGGTAGGGACACGCGCACCACGAGCGATGGGCCACTTCCGGGGGCGCTCCCGGAAGTGGCCCATCGCCATGTGGTGGGAGTACGTCGCGCGGATTCGTACGCGGATACCTCCGGCGCGCTCAGCGACGGGCCCCCGTCCGGCGCACTCGGCGACGGACCGCCACGAGCCGGTCAGACCGGACGCGTCAGGCGCCCCGCCGGCACACGGGCCCGAACCCGCACGACCCGTCAGACCCGCCCCTCGAAACGACCCGCAAGCACACGGGCCCGGGCCTGCTGGACCGCCCCCGCCCGGGAGGCGGCGAACCGCAGCAGGCCCGGGGGCGTCCGCAGGTGCAGGGTGTCGACGACGACGCTGCCGGCCCGGTCGCCCTCGACGGCGAAGCGGTAGCTCATGCGGACCCGGCCCGGGCTGCGGACCTCGCCGGAGACCTCGGCGGAGCGCGGCAGGCCGTCCGGGACGGCGACGAGCGAGACGTCGATGAGGTTGTCGTACCGCAGCACGCCCAGGAACCGGAACCGCTCCACCGCCGTGTAGTGCACGGTGCCGCCGTCGCGGCGCACGTCCCGGACGGCGACGACGAGCGGCGACAGTCCGACGTAGTGCGCCGGCTCGGCCAGGTGCGCGAACACCTCCTCCGGTGACGCGTCGATCCGGAACGTGTGCTTCAGCTCGATGGACGGCACCTCGGACCCCTCCCCCACGGCGACACGACGGCACGGTGATCCTCCCACCGTCGGCGCCGGCACGGCAGCGATGGGGCGTGAAGCGCGCACCCCCCGCCGCATCGCGCCGCCCGCCAGCGGTGGTGGCCCGCGCCGAGGGGGTTCAGGATGGAGGAAGCGGCGGATTCGGAGCCACAGTGATCATCGCGCTGGACCGGTCGCCCTCCTGCCCGGCCCCTGCCCTCGCGTGCACGGCCTGCTGCGCGAGTGCCCGCTCCCCGGCGCCCAGGGCGAGCGATGGTCGGAAGGAAGATCGTCATGCCTACCGACACCGAGCTGCTCAGCACCGACGACAAGGGGCTGGAGGAGCTCTTCCGCAAGAGCCCCGCCGGTGAGATCCCCAAAGGCCCGCTGGAGGGAACGGCGATCATCACCGGCGTGGGCCCGGCGGGAACGCGTCTGCTCGCCGGCCTCGTCCATCTGTTCGGGTGGCGGGGGAAGGTGTTCAGCCCGGACGGCTACCTCAGCAACCGGCTCACACCGCTGGACATCCTGTCCATCGTCGCGACGGTCGGACCCGGCCCGAGCCGCCTGGACGACCAGGACTGCATCGTCATCGACTACTCCGACACCTCCCTGGTGTTCGGGGGCGTGCGGGACGAGCTCCGCCAGGTCGGCCCGGACCTGTACCTGGGCCTGATCTGGCTGTTCGGCCGCAGGATCGGCTGGTTCACGCTGCGTGAACCGAACAGCGGCACCGAGTAGACACCGAGCAGAGGGGGCCCGCCTTGTTCACCCCCGGCACTGGTATCCGCAGCACAACGCGCGGAAGGACGCGCGGCGCCGGACGGGCCGAGTCGCACCTCGCACGGTCGGGCAACGCCCTGGCCGCCTCGGTCACGATGGCACTGGCCCTCACGGCGCTTCCGGCAGCGGCGCCTCCGGGCACGCCGGCCCCGCTGCACGGGACCGTCACCAGCGCGGGCAAGCCGCTGTCCCACGCCGACGTCAGGCTCTTCGCGGGGGACCAGCAGGGCGTACGGGAACTGGGGCACGCCACCACCGACGCGAGCGGGTCGTTCCAGATCCGGCCCGGCCGGCGCACCGGCTCGGTGCTGTACGTCGATGCCACACGCTCCGGTGACCGCTCCCTGCGGCTGCGCTCCGTCGCCGGATTCGGTCCGGGCGGCGGCGTGCCGCAGCGTTCCGAACCCGCCGTCACCGTCAACGAGTTCACCACCGTCGCCGCCGCCTACGCCCTGGCCCAGTTCACCGGCCCGCGCGGCGTCACCGGGCCGAGCCCCGGCCTGGAGAACGCCGCGGCCACGTCCTACAACCTCGCCGATCCGGCCACGGGGAAGCCCGGCAGGGTCGTCACGGACCAGAACAACGGCAACAGGAACGACACCCTGGCCACCCTCGGCACCCTGGCCAACCTCGTCTCCCTGTGCGCGCCGGGAGCGGACGCCGGACGCTGCCGGGACGTGCTGCGCCTGGCCACGCCGCAGGGTGGACCGGCCCCGGGCGACACCACGCAGGCGGTCCTCGGTCTCGCCCGCAATCCGAGGCTGGCCACGGGCAAGCTGTACGCCCTGGCCCGGCAGGCACAGACGTACACGCCCGCCCTTCCGGCGGCACCGGCGGCCTGGGTCCTGGCCCTGCACTACACCGCGCCCTACGTCTACGCCCCCGGCCGTATCGCCTTCGACGCGAAGGGCAACGTCTGGGCCGCCAACAACTGGCTGCCCGGAACGCGCAACCCCAGTCCGTACGTCACCGTGCAGGACCCGGTGGGCAATCCGACCCTGAACAGCCCGCTCAGCGGCGGCGGCATGAAGGCGGGCGCGTGGGGCATCGCCATCGACCACAGGGGTTCGGTATGGGTGCCCAGCTATGCCGGCAACGCCATGGTGAAGTACTCGGCGGACGGCAAGCTGCTGTCGCCCGGCACCGGGTTCAGGAACGGCGACCTCAACCATCCCCAGGGCACCGCCGTGGACCAGAAGGGCAACATCTGGATCGCCAACTTCTACGGCCTGAAGGGCAACCAGGGCCGGGGAAGCGTGATCGTCTACCCGCACGGCGACCCCTCGAAGGCGATCACCATCACCGGTGGTGGCCTCGACCACCCGTTCGCCCTCCAGATCGACGGCTACGGCCGGGCGTGGGTCTCCAACGCCCGCCTCAACGGCGCGAAGTTGCTGGACTCACGCCCCCTCAAGGGCCACGCGGGCGGAAGCGTCACGGTCATCGGCCCCGACTTCAAGCCGACCTCGTTCTCCCCGATCAAGGACGAGTCGCTCGACTGGCCCCTGGCCCTCGCCGTCGACTCGAAGAACAACGTCTGGGTGCCCAGCTTCCTCGGCAACTCCGTCACCAGGATCGGACCCGACGGCAAGGTCGCAGGCGTCTACGGACTGCCCACGGCCATCGCACCCTGGTCCGTGGCCGTCGACGGCTCCGACCGCGTGTGGGTCGCCGGGTTCGGCGCCCCGTCCGTGTCCGTGCTGTGCGGTGTGAACACCCGCGCCTGCCCGCCCGGCTCCGCCACCGGCTCCCTGCTCTCCCCGCCCGGCGGCTACCGCAGCGCCTCCATCCAGCACCTCACCGCCGTCCAGCTCGACCAGTCCGGCAACGTCTGGCTGGCCAACAACTGGTCCCGGCTCGCCCCACCCACCGGCGGCAACGGCCTGGTCGAACTCATCGGAGCCGCCACACCCGTCTGCACACCCCTGACCCCCCTCCCGGCACGCCCGTCGTCGACCACCTCGCCCGCCTGCCCACCCCAGACCAGCACGCAGCCGAGATGACGGGGCTCTGCTCAGCAGGGGACGCCTGCCGTCGCCTCACCAGGGCCTGACTGCCGTCCGGCGCCCCTGTCCGCGGTACGCGACCGGCCGGTCCCGGCGCCGCGCCGAAGCCCGGCCCGGGTCGCTGCCCTGAAACGGCAGGCGGAACGGGCCGCGTCCCGCCGCCGCTGACCAGGGGCGCCCGAACGGGCGGACCTCCCTGTCACCGTGGGCACCAACGGCAGCGACAACCCCGCCTCTTCAGGAGCAAGCAGCTAGGACGCGAGCTGCCGTACGGATGAGTACAGGTTCCGGCCGTTCTCCAGGGGCTGATCGGGAACGTGTCCCAGCCACAGCGTGACGCCGTGGTGCCGTTCCCAGTAAGCGGCGTACGCCGCGTTGGCGAGCCGTTCCGGCACGAGTACCAGCGGCACGAGGGCCACCAAGGGCTCCCAGAACAGGGCAGCGAGCAGCGTCGGCACCACCAGGAAGGCTACGAACCTCAGGGCCTGGCTACGAGGGAGAGACGCCCCCAGCGTGGGAAGCACCGTGTCGGGGTTCAGGGGAACCGCCCTCTCGAAGTCCCGCTTCTCACCGCGCCGCCCGAACACAGGACTGACGGCGACGACGCCGGCGATGACCAGCCAGCCGGCGTCCACCTCGGGGATGTCGCGCACACCGAACGTCACGACCGCGCTGATGGCGACGGCGCACACGGCCTGGACCACCATCGTCAACTCGTTGTGGACATACCTGAGCATGCTCTCCCCCTCCCCACCCGCCTACGTGCAGCCGAGCACCGCCCCCACTATGCCTGCGCGGGGGGATCGACGGTGATCGCGGTGCCGGGACCATCCCCGCGGGCGCGGGGAGCACGCGGACCTCGTCGGCCAGATGGTCAACGGCCTGGGACCATCCCCGCGGGCGCGGGGAGCACCCACCTAGGGGCCCGACCGGCGTCCCTGGCCGGGGACCATCCCCGCGGGCGCGGGGAGCACACGTGGCTGGAGATTCCGGGCAAGGGTCTGCTGGGACCATCCCCGCGGGCGCGGGGAGCACCGCTTGAAGCGATCGGTCGCGAAGCCCGTCCCGGGACCATCCCCGCGGGCGCGGCGAGCACTTGCGTCGCGTGGTGGGAATCATGGCCCCAGGGGGACCATCCCCGCGGGCGCGGAGAGCACTGGCTGCTGCTGGTAGAGGGCCCACCAGACGCGGGACCATCCCCGCGGGCGCGGGGAGCACCTGTTCGTCGAGCTCGACCCGACGGTCGAGGAGGGACCATCCCCGCGGGCGCGGGGAGCACACAATGGCCGAGGGATTCGGTCCTGACTATCCGGGACCATCCCCGCGGGCGCGGGGAGCACCGGCGCGTCCGGTGGCGCATGGCGCGCGCCGAGGGACCATCCCCGCGGGCGCGGGGAGCACGGCGAGGGCGAGGGCGGCCTCGGCATGGTCGTGGGACCATCCCCGCGGGCGCGGGGAGCACGATCGGAGGGGTTCAGGGGCGCACGTGACCGTGGGACCATCCCCGCGGGCGCGGGGAGCACGGCCGCCCATGCCTCCATGAACGAGGTGGCCTGGGACCATCCCCGCGGGCGCGGGGAGCACCCGGCCGTGGTGCCCGGTTCGTGCACGAGCGCGGGACCATCCCCGCGGGCGCGGGGAGCACGGAATGTCCGCCTGCATGAATTCGCATACCCAGGGACCATCCCCGCGGGCGCGGGGAGCACGGTCCTGATCATCGGGACCCTGTGGCGGCTCGGGGACCATCCCCGCGGGCGCGGGGAGCACGCCCCGAACTCGGAGACGACCTGCCGGCGCTGGGGACCATCCCCGCGGGCGCGGGGAGCACCATGGAACAGGCGGCTGCCGGGTTTGAACCGGGGGACCATCCCCGCGGGCGCGGGGAGCACCTCTTCGATGCGGGCGAGGTTTGCCTTATTCGGGGACCATCCCCGCGGGCGCGGGGAGCACGTGAGGGTCTTACGGCCGACGGTGGTCTGTTCGGGACCATCCCCGCGGGCGCGGGGAGCACTTCGCCGTCCTCGCCGAGAAGTCCGACGCAGAGGGACCATCCCCGCGGGCGCGGGGAGCACCTCGCCGTCGAAGCCCTCGCCGCCGCCCTCGCGGGACCATCCCCGCGGGCGCGGGGAGCACCATGGATCCCCCTTTGAGGCGACCTCGATGACGGGACCATCCCCGCGGGCGCGGGGAGCACACCGCCCCAGTCGGTGTCGGGGACGGCGGCGAGGGACCATCCCCGCGGGCGCGGGGAGCACGCGGTTCGGAGTTCGTCGGCGGGTGTCATCGGGGGACCATCCCCGCGGGCGCGGGGAGCACATGAGCTCGACGATGTTCGGGTGGAGCGGCCAGGGACCATCCCCGCGGGCGCGGGGAGCACGGTTAGGCGATGGATTCGGCGGCGCCGGGCCGGGGACCATCCCCGCGGGCGCGGGGAGCACTTCGCAGGTCAGCGGCCAACAGGGGGGTCGGTGGGGACCATCCCCGCGGGCGCGGGGAGCACACCGAGGCCGAAGAAGGGCCGGAGTTGCTGTCGGGACCATCCCCGCGGGCGCGGGGAGCACCCGGTGAGCCTTTACCGTTGGACCGGAATGCCGGGACCATCCCCGCGGGCGCGGGGAGCACACGCACGAGCTGGGCAAGAGCTCGGGCGGCACGGGACCATCCCCGCGGGCGCGGGGAGCACCCGGACAGCCCTGACTCCCCCCAACTCGCCCTGGGACCATCCCCGCGGGCGCGGGGAGCACCCGATCCGTCACACCCATCACGCCCTTGATCACGGGACCATCCCCGCGGGCGCGGGGAGCACCAGAATGCCGCCCCCGAGTATCTGCGCGGCGTGGGACCATCCCCGCGGGCGCGGGGAGCACGTCGACCCGACCGACTGCCCGGAGTGCGCCGGGGGACCATCCCCGCGGGCGCGGGGAGCACCAGGAAGTCCATCGTTCGGTCGATGATCTGCCGGGACCATCCCCGCGGGCGCGGGGAGCACTCAATCCGGATTCGGAGGGGAGGCGGGAGAGGGGGACCATCCCCGCGGGCGCGGGGAGCACTTCGATCCGTAGCGCCAGGCGATCTCGCCGAAGGGACCATCCCCGCGGGCGCGGGGAGCACAATTCCTGTTGGTTCAGGGTCTCCACGGTCGCGGGACCATCCCCGCGGGCGCGGGGAGCACACCTGCGCCACCGCGAGTTTCGCCTGTGCCAGGGGACCATCCCCGCGGGCGCGGGGAGCACCAACGGTGTGTACACCGCCACCGCCGGCTCCGGGGACCATCCCCGCGGGCGCGGGGAGCACGCTGACTGGAGGGTGCCGCGGACGGTGACGTTGGGACCATCCCCGCGGGCGCGGGGAGCACGCTTCGCGACCTGCGGCTTTATCCCTGAGGCAGGTCGCTTTGAAGCAGTTTCACTGATTCCGGCAAAGTACGGATAAGGGGCATAGCTACGCCCACTAGCTCTTGCCGTAGCGTCGTCGCTTGGATGCGTTGCTCCAGCCTTTTCGTGGAGTGGTCGTGGCATTTGAGGGGCTCTGGGGGTTCGGGCGGCGGATCAGGGTCAGGCCCTCGTGGTCGACCGGGTGCCAGGCATGGTCGTAGGTGCGGAAGGTGAAGCCCTGTTCATTGTTCGTCGTGTGGGCAAGGAGGGCACGGCCCTGGCCGGCGTACTGCTGGACCTCGTCCCAGAGCAGGTCACGGATTCGGGCGGACGGGTTGCCGATGAAGACGCCGGCGGAGATTTCGAGGAGCCAGCGCGTGAGGAAGCCCCTCAGGCCGGACGGGCAGTTGGTGAGGACGATGACGGTCACCAGGAGAACTCCACGTCGGCGTTGGCGTCGTGCTCATCGGCTCCGTCGCCGTAGTTGCGGCCCGCAGCGACGGTGTGGCCGCTGTCGCTGTGGAGGGTGACGACGTCAAGGTCGTCGTTCGTCGCGACGGCCGAGGCAGCGTCCGGGAGCAGGAGGCGTTTGATGTCGTTGACGCAGCGGTCGAGCAAGGACGTCTCGTTGATGCGGTCCCGTAGGGCACGGCGGGTGCGCGGGCCGACGTCTTCCGCGTCCTCTGCGGCGACGTCGAACGCGAGCGGGATGCCGATCTCCGTCTTGTACAAGTCGGCGATATCGAGGACGAAGGACAGTTCGTGGCCGGAGTGGACGAAGCCGAGCGCCGGACTGCAGCCGAGGGAGGCGACGACTGCGTGGGCGATGCCGTACATGCACTGGGCGGCGGCGGTGACGGCCTGGTTGACCGGGTCGCCGCTGATGAAGTCGCCAGGGGTGTAGCGGCGACCGTGCCAGGGGACGCCGGTGCGGGCGGACTGGGCCCGGTAGCAGTCCTTGAGGCGGCGGCCTTCGCGGCCGAGGAGTTCCTGGCGGGTAAGGCCGGCCGGGTCTTCGTTGGGGAAGCGCAGTTTGTACATGGCGCGGGCGACGGCGAGTCGACTGCGGGTGTTGGCCCATTGCAGGGCCTGCGCTTCGGCGAGTGCGGAGGAGCGGGTCAGGGCGCGGCCGCCGGCGTAGTAGCGCACGCCCTGCTCTCCCACCCAGCAGACGGCGGCACCGGTTTCGCCAAGAACGCTCATCGCCTGGTGGGTGATACGGGTTCCGGGTCCGAGGAGGAGAGTCCCGATGGTCGCCGACGGGATGTGGGTGGTGCCGTCGGCGTCCTCGGCGGTGATGGCGTTGGCGTCCCGGTGCACTGTGCAGCGCTCGAGGTAGACGAAGGACACCCGTTCGCCGGTGCGGGTGAGCTGGCGCGGGGTGAGCGCGGTGCGCCGGGAGACCGTGGTCACCGTCTCACCTCGGCGTGCCGAGCGGTGCGAGGGTGAGCAGGCCGCAGCCGTATGCCTTGGCCTTGCCGATCCCTTGGGTCAGGGCGCGCCGCATCAGTTGCGGGTCGGTGATTTCGAGGCGGCCGTCGAAGGTGACGGTGACCAGGCTGACGGGTGCTTTGCGGCCGCTCTGGGTCGCGGTGCTGCGGGACTTGTCGAAGGCGAGGGCGCGTTTGTCACGGACGGTCAGTTCGTACCGGTCGCCGTGGTGGGGCTGTTTGGTGTCAGTGGTGCCGCTGGGAAGCAGTCGCTTGTCGTCCGCCTTTTCCAGTACGCGGAAGCCGCACGCTTCCTGGCGCTTGAGGAGCCAGCCCATCTGATGCACGGGGGTGAGATGTGCGGTGCGCTTGGTCGGTTCGTCGTCCTTGCGGCGGGCGTGGTGGACGGGGTTGGCGGTGAGGCGGAACGCCCACCGGTCGCCGGTGGCGAGCCGGTCGAGGAGCGGGCCGTAGGGGCGGCTCTGCCAGCCGGGCTCGGCCGGGTCGGCGGCGGCCGCGGCGGGCCAGCCGGCTTGTTCGACGAGGTGGGTGAGGTCGGGCCGCTCGGGGCTGACGATGTACAGCATGACTTCGGCGCGGGTGGTGTGGTCCAGCCGCCACAGCACGCGCGGGCCGTCTGACGGGGGTGTGTCGGTGGGCAGGAGCGTCGGGAAGGACGACATGACGGCCGCGTGCATGGCCTGCGGTGAGGACAGCAGGCGGCGGGCACCGGACCGCGCGGTGTTCACGCGGAAGCGGGTGAGGTACATCAGTCGCTCTCTTCGTCCAGGGCGTCGAACGGGTCATGCCGAGACAGGTGTCGGGCGGACGGGTTGGGGACACGCACGCTGCAGGTGACCTGGGTGCGCAGGGTGTGGCGCCGGTGCTCGGCGGCGAAGCTGAGCGGCTGGTCGCGCAGGGTGTCCGCGGCGCTCTGCTCGTGCTCGTCCGCCTCGCGCAGCACGGTGAGTTCGACGTCGTCCTGGTCGCGGTACTGCTTGCGGTACCAGGGCGAGGCTTGCCAGGGTTCCCGGCGCAGGGCGTCCTGCAGGCCGCCGTGGTCGTGGAGGTGGAGCTCGATGGGGAGGGAGGGCGGGCAGGAGCGGCGGCCGAGGAACGGCGCGTACACCGGGGTACGCAGCGCTGTGTGCAGGTCGGCGAGCAGTTGGTGGTCGCCTTCGAGCGCGGCGACGAACACGGCGTCGGCGAGGTAGAAGCGTTCGGACAGCGGCATGGACTTGCCGGTGACGCCGTGATGGGCGGTGTGGAAGTCCCGGACCCGGGTGCCGGGCTGGTCGATGCGGACGCCGAACCGCAGGGCGGTCAGCGGCCCCAGCCCCTCGTCGTCGCCGCGTTCGATGCCGGCTGCGGCAGCGAGCATGCCGATGACGCCGCTCTTGGTGGGGGCGGACTCGGTGGTGCGGCGGGCGAAGCGGGCCGAGGCCCCCCAGGACTGCAGGGGGCCCGCGAGCCGGAGGGTCAGCACGGTCATGCGGGCTTCTCCAGGCGCTCGGCGACGGCCTGACCGACGGCGGTGACGAGTTCGCCGATGCTCTGCGCCTCGGTGCCGATCCCGGCGAGCTTCTGGGTGTTCGGGCCGACCCGCAGCACCCAGGTCAGCGTCGATTCCTCGGCGCCGTACGCGCGCTCGATGTCGGGGATGTACTCGGCCAGGCGTTCGGACGCCTCGCGGACGTAGCCGCCCCTCTCGCCGCGCACCGGGTCCTCGAAGGCGGCGACAAAGCTGACGGGCCGGGTGGTGCGCAGCTTGACGATCACGGCGTCGGGCAGCGTGTGGTGCCCGAAGGTGTTGATCTTGCCGGTGGGCAGGGAGGCGACGAAGCCGTGGACGAAGGCCTCCACGGCTCGGCGGACCGGATCGGTGCGCGGCTCGTCGTCGCGCAGGCCCTGCCCGAGGTTGGCGGCGAGCTGGTGGACGCCGACAGCGGCGTAGCGGTAGAGGGTGGCGGAGTTGAAGTCGACGGTGCCGATCATGCCGGCGCCGGTCTCTGCGTCGGTGTTCTCGTCGTCGACGGCGGTGTAGTAGTCGGACTCGTTGTCCACCCGGTGGACGCTGATGGCGTGCGCGACCTGAACGGACGCGTCGACGTTGATGTCTGCCTCGTCGGCCACCATGCGGCCGAACAGGGCGATGTCGACGGAGTGATGGGTGTCCGCGATCTGCTTCGCCCGGCCCTTGTTCTCCTTGTCCTTCAGATACGCCGTGATGTCGGGGGCGCCCTCGACGGCGAGGCGGGCCAGGCCGTCGAGCTGGCGGGCGCTGAGAAACACCAGGTACTTGGACTCGGGTGCGGGTTCCGGCTCACCGTCCTTGGCCGCGGCCGCCTTGCGCTTCGGAACCTCGGTCTTCAGCCCGATGGCCTTCACGGTCTCGTCCGCGATGCGCAGCGCTGTCTCGCCGGGGAGAGAGGGATCGAGGGCGGTGATCCGGTCGGCGATCGCCTCCACGATCTTCTTGGTCCGCACGCCGAGCTCGCTCGCGTCGAGCAGGTGCTCTTCCTTGAAGTACGTGCGGGTGGCTCGCTTCCAGGCCTGGCTGGAGACGCGGGCGCGCGGCACTCCGCCGTACACCGCGGTCTTCGGCGCGCCGGTGTCGTCGCGGTTGATGTTGCTCGGCGGGACGGTCTGCAGGGCGTGTACGTCGAGGAAGATGCGGTTCACGAGGCGTCCTTGTCGGTTTCCGTGGTGCTGGTGGTGTCGGAGCTGGCGGAGGATGACGTGCCGTCGGTGGGCTTGTCGTGCCAGGCGTGGAAGGAACGCCCCCACTCCCTGCGGACGGTGTCCGCGCCGCCGGGCCACTGCCAGGCGTAGAGCTGCCCGGCGAGCTGCGCGTGATCGAGTTCGATGCCCTCACGGCGCAGCAGGACGACGATGTCGCGCAGCCGCTGGGCAAGGACGGCCAGGTCGGGGGAGGTACCGGCCCGGACCAGGCGCTTGTGCACGGGTTCGTCGATCTCGCCGGGCTTCATCATCCGGCGCACCGCGGCTCCCAGGCCCCGGCGGCGGCCCGGCCGGTCGGCCTGGTACATGCCCGTGGAGCGGGACTGCTGGTGCAGCGCGTAGAGGGTGAGCGCGACGTGCAGGGCGTCCTCAGCCCGGATCAGTTCGTTCTCGCTCAGCGGCCGCGCCCCGTCCGGCGTTTGGTGCAGGGGACCGGTGTCGATCAGTGCCCACAGATCCGGTAGCTGCCCGGCCTCCCGGCCGGCGCCGCGACGCAGCCGGGCGAGCGCCGCGACGGCGTGAGGCCGGTCCTCGAGGTAGCCCCGCTGCAGGGCGGCGATGTGGCCGGCAGCGAGCCGGACGACGCGTTCGCGCGGGGTGACAGGTGCGGTGACGGTGGTCATGCGGGTGCCTTCACGGTGGTCTCGGGTGCCGGGCTTGTGTCCGCGTCCGCCGGCGTGTCAACGGAGTCAGGGCGCCCCAGGCCCTTGTACAGAGCGGAGCGGAACCACTTGGCGGCCAGCGCGGAGTTGAACCACTCGGTGCCGTGCTTGAGCTTGACGATCCGGCCCTGCCAGGCCGCGTCGCCGGCCGCGGCCATCAGCCGGTCGCCGAGCTTGCTGACGATTCCGTACACCTGCTGCTGCCAGTCGGTGCGCTTCACGTACGGGTCGTCGGTGTCGGCCAGGTGGGCGAGCCAGGTGCGGTACGGGGCCTCGAGGAGACCGTAGGCGAGATCGCGTGCGCTGGAGCGGGGACCGTCCATCTCGGTGCCGGCCGCGCGGGCGAGGTTGGTGGCGAGGTCACCGAGCGCATTGACCGCGAGGTCGGCGTCGCGGACGGCCGCGACGGCCTGCTCGGCATAGCGCCGGTCCTGCTCATGGAGCAGGACGACGGCCATGGCCACGTGGTCGTCGACGATCTCGTCGATCACCGACTGCTGCGTGCCGTAGCGTGCGCCGATGATCCGGGCCCGGACGAGGAAGCCGCGCTCCAGTTCTCCCTCCGTCACCAGGCGGGCCACCCATTCCAGGATCCCCGGCCGCAGGTAGTCGGCAGGCTCCGGCCCTTGGGCCGAGCCGGCCTCGTTGGCGACCAGAGCCCCGAGCCCGCGCCATGCAGAACGCTCGGGCGCGTGCTCGCGCGGCAGATAGACCGGGCTCCGGCGCAGTTTCGCCTCCTGAGGCTTGCTGCGCCGCCATGCGGTCATCGGCTCTCGGTGCTGACGGTCGCGGGGGGCGAGCGGGTCGCCGTAGCCGAGGACGACGCCGTGCACGCCGCTCTCGTCGAAATGGAGCCGCAGGCGCCGCGTCTGCCAGGTGTACAGGTCGCGTACACCGGTCGGGGCGCGCTCGGCGCCGCCCGGGCCGCACGGTTCCCTCCGCCATGCCGGCGCATCCGCTTCGTCGATCTCCAGGTTGGAGGTGTCGGCGGCCACCAGGTTCAAGAGCAGCGTCTCGCGCAGGGTGCGGCCTTCGACGAAGACGCCGCCGAGGTTCCCGGCCCAGCCGACGCCGAGCGGGTAGACCTTGCCTCCCTTGGCGCGTTGGTCGCCTTCCACGCCGGTCTTGATGCCGGAGGTGTCGTACGCATGCGCGTGGACGACCCAGCGGGCTGCCTCGGCGAAGGTGAGCCGCTCGCAGGCGGGCATGCGGGCGGTGAAGAACGGTTCTCCGTTGGGAACGTCGGCCACGATCCGATTGAGGGAGAACACCTCGTCCTTCGCCGTGCGCAAACCTGCGGTCTGGAAGAACGGCGCCTTGGCGTCCAGCAGGTCGAACCGGCTTCGATGCGCCTCGAGGTACGCGCCGACCGGCGCAAAGCAGGACTCGTCGGCCCACAACTCCGCCCACTCGTCGGTGTCCTGCGGGCCGTCGAGTGCGTCGTGTGCCACCGCGAGCAGCAGACGGACCAGGGCGAATTCCTGGGTGGGCAGGTCACCGACGACGCGCCGCAGGTCGTGCGCCTGCTCGAACACCTGGCGCAGCGACAGTTCCTCCTGGCTGCCGTCCCCTCTGAGCACAGGGATCCACGGCTTGGTGGTGAGGTCGAACGACAGCGCACCGTCACTGTTGCTCTGGTCGGTTTCAGGCACGAGTCACCTCAAGACCGTCGCTGGGGCTGTACCGGAGACGGAAGCCTGCCAGGTGGGTCTGACAGTCCTCGTCGAGCGGCAGGATCAACTGGCCGGCGAGCCAGTGACTGGTTTTCACCTGCCAGGCGCGGATGTGGAGTTCCTCAAGTTCGTCGATCGCCCGGTCGATGACGTCGGCGTAACTGAACTGGATCGGCAGCCGCAGTCCACAGCTCGCCGCGGTGCGGGCCGCAAAAGCGGGGGGCACCTGGTCCGTGGGCAGGGGGAGTCCGGCGCGGGAACGGCCTTTGCGGTCGGGTGCGAGCCACGGCACCGTGGCGAGGGTGCCGTCGGCGTGCCGCTGTACGACCACGACCTCCAGGCTCTCGCGGCTGTCGCGGACCTGGGCCCGCCCTTCGCGGGTGTCGTCCGCGTCGCCGACCCCCGCTGCGATCCAGCCGAACAGTGGCCGGCCGGGGCGGCCGGCGGCATCCAGCCGGAACGTCGCGGCGCGCTCGGCCTGGTCCGCCCGGTGCTTCTCATAGCGCGCGCGAGCGATGTCCAGCTCCTCCGCCCAACCGGGCGGGACCTCGAACTCTTCGGCGTAGGCACGCTGCACCAGTGGGCTGATGTCCGCCGGCAGCCTTACGGGGCACTCCTGTCCGCCGTGGAGGTGCGGCAGCAGGACGGCAGCGGAACACAGCAAGGCGTACGCCCCGTATACGGCGCGCGAGCCGCGCACCGGCGTGGGAACGGGGGTGCTCCAGTCGACGCCTGTGACCAGGCAGCGCGCCCGGCGCAGCGGCTCCGGTCGGTCGGTCTGTTCCTCGCCGCCGCGCAGGTGCCGGTGCAGGCGTCCCATGCGCTGCAGCAGGAGGTCGATCGGGGCGAGATCGGTGACCAGCAGGTCGAAGTCGACGTCCAGGGACTGCTCGGCGACCTGGCTGGCGACGACGATGTGCGCCTCCTGCGGCCGATCGGCCTTGCCCGGCGGCCCGAACCGTTTGAGGAGGCCGGCGTCCTTGGCGGCACGGTCGACGTCGATGAAACATGAGTGGGCGACGGTGACGTTCGACTCACCGAACCTCTCTCGCAGCGCAGCCGCTGCCTCCAGGACACGGCGCACCGTGTTGCGTACGACGAGGACGCAGCCGCCTGCGGCGAGTTCCCTCTCCAGCCGGTCGGCGAGGACGTCCAGGTCGTCGTCGAGACGCTCCAATTCGACATCCGTGGCGCGGGCCGAAGCCGCAGGGCGCCGCATGACCGGTTCGCCCCCGGGCGTGACCGCCGTCAACAGCGGATACTCGTCGGCCTGGGCAACGGCCTCGAACGAGACCACGGCCTCACCGGTGACCTTCCCCGCGTACGCCTCAGCCAGCTCTTTGCGCCGTCCGGCCGGCAGCGTCGCGGACAACACCACCACCGGCACCCGGTACGCACCCAGCCACGACAGCACCCGGTCGAGATACACGCTCATGTACGTGTCGTAGGCGTGCGCCTCATCGATGACGACGACCTTCCCGGCGATCGCGAGGTGACGCATCGCCAGGTGCCTGCTCTTGAGCCCGGCGAACAACAACTGATCGACCGTGCCCGTAACGAACGACGACAGCAGGGCCTTCTTCCGCCCCCGCAACCAGGCGTGGGCGACGAGTTCGGCGGCAGCGAAACGGTTCCGGCTCGTCGGCCGCCACTCACGTTCCTCGGATCCGTCCACGTCGACCGCGGCGATCCGCCGGCCCTTGCCCATCAGGTCGGTGAAGTCGTCGTTGAGCGCAGCCTTGGAGTGGGCCAGCTGCACCGAGTAGCGGGTTCCTTCAGGGGCCGGCAGACGGTCGAGCCAGTGCAGCAGCCGGGGGAACATCGCGTTGCCGGTGGCCATCGTCGGCAGGGCGAAGAACACGCCACCCGCCCCGAACCGCGAGGCAAGGACCTCCACAGCGGCGAGCGCCGCCTCCGTCTTCCCCTCCCCCATCGGCGCCTCGATCACCATCAGCCCCGGCTCGTCCATCCCCCGCGCCAGTTCGACGGCCGCCTCCTGCACCGGCCGGACCTTCGCCCCCGGCGGAAGGTCGAACCGGGATGCGAACAACTCCTGCACATCCCCGACCGGTTCCTCGGCATGCCACGGGCCCGGCAGATCCAATCCACGCCAGGCGGCCGCGATGCGCTCCGGGCCGGTGCGGGGTACGTCCTCAGGGAAGTAGGGAAAGAGGTCGGGATTGCTGGCGATCCAGTCGGAGACGATGACGAGCGCGGACAGCAGCACTTGTACTGGCTGTGGCAGTTTCACCACCCGCCAGGCCGTCAGGCGCTCCCGTACGCCGAACTCATCCGCGCACGCGTCGAGCAACTCCTCCTGCACCCGCTTCCACAGCGCCCGGCTCACCCCGTGCGTGCGCAGCAGATGCGGGTGACCGTCGAGCGTCTGGATCTGGCCGTGCTCGGGCGGCACCCCGTGATGCCCACCCACCGCGACCGTGAACTGCCCGGCCTGCTTGACCGTCCAGCCGTGCCTTTCCTCCAGCCACTCCCCCAGCAACACCTGCCCAGCCAGCCCATGCGGCGCGAGCCGCCGGTCCGCGCCCATCGCCTGCCGCGAGCGCATCTCCAGCCCATGGCCACGCATCACCTCCGCCAACTGCTCCACCTGGCAGGCGAACGCGGGCGTCGCCTTCCCGATGTCGTGCACACCTGCCAGCCATACCGCCAGCCGACGCGCATCCACCTCCCCGCCGGGCAACACGCTGGCGATCAGCCTCCGCACGGACAGCGGCAGCCACTCGTCCCACAACCGCCCGGCCACGGCGGCGCTGTCCTCCATGTGCCGCCACAAGGGCAGCCATCCATCGGTATCGCGATCATGCTTGGCCCACACGCTCAGCGCCGGCCTGCCCAGCCGGGCGCGAAGCCCCACAGGGGCGCCCCCGTCGCCTGTCATGCCAGATACATACAGGATGTGGACGAAGTGTGAAGGCAATATGGTGAAAGCAAGGGAGATCTACTGTTGGTCGAGGCCGCACCCGCAGACTCCGACGCAGAGACGACTCCAAAATGGATCTTCGACTGACTGTCGCGACAGGAACCCGAAAGGGATGTAGTTCCCTTTTGCCGGACTCTCTGGAACTCATGAAAACCACAGCACTCACGTCCTGAACCCGCAGGTCACGCAGCCTGCTCCCCGCACCCGCGGGGATGGTCCCAGCACAGGCCACAGGCTCGGGGAGACCGAGCACTGCTCCCCGCACCCGCGGGGATGGTCCCGGCACGGTCGTACTGTCCGCGAAGCTGTGCCGCTGCTCCCCGCACCCGCGGGGATGGTCCCTACTGGGGGCCGATGACCGTACGCGTGTGGGCCTGCTCCCCGCACCCGCGGGGATGGTCCCCTCCCCGTCGCGGGCCGCGTCAAGAAGCGCTACTGCTCCCCGCACCCGCGGGGATGGTCCCGACCTACAGCGATCCCGACAGTTGCGTGTTCGCTGCTCCCCGCACCCGCGGGGATGGTCCCTCGGCGGCCAGGTCTGTCGGCGGGGACACCACCTGCTCCCCGCACCCGCGGGGATGGTCCCCGTTGGCCGCGCTTGCGCTCCGTTCCGCGTACCTGCTCCCCGCACCCGCGGGGATGGTCCCTCGGGGGCGGGCGCGTCGGGGTCGCTCAGGGTCTGCTCCCCGCACCCGCGGGGATGGTCCCGCGTCGGCTCCGACTCCGAAACCGACCTCCAACTGCTCCCCGCACCCGCGGGGATGGTCCCTCGAACGCGTCGGCGTGGGTGGCGCCGAAGGACTGCTCCCCGCACCCGCGGGGATGGTCCCGAGAGAGCTGTCCTACGCCCACCCCTTGTGGCCTGCTCCCCGCACCCGCGGGGATGGTCCCGTGGACACGAACCGGGGCGCCAAAGATCCGGGCTGCTCCCCGCACCCGCGGGGATGGTCCCCTGTGCCCCGGCGCGTCCATGTAGGCCGTGATCTGCTCCCCGCACCCGCGGGGATGGTCCCCTCTTCCAGAACACGGCGTTCGAGACGCCGGACTGCTCCCCGCACCCGCGGGGATGGTCCCACATTCGGCCCGACCCGATCGGGGTAGTGGTGCTGCTCCCCGCACCCGCGGGGATGGTCCCGAGACGAGCAGGAAGGGCCCGGACGGCAAGGGCTGCTCCCCGCACCCGCGGGGATGGTCCCTTCGGATCTCGCCCACCCGCTGAAGATGGGAACTGCTCCCCGCACCCGCGGGGATGGTCCCAACACGCTGACCACCATTTTTTGGACCGTGCGCTGCTCCCCGCACCCGCGGGGATGGTCCCCCCGGCGGGATTCCGCCTGTTGGGGGATTGCGCTGCTCCCCGCACCCGCGGGGATGGTCCCGCCGCGAGCAGTCGGCACGCCTGCCGGAAGCCCTGCTCCCCGCACCCGCGGGGATGGTCCCTCGAAGCCGCCGTCCCCGACACCGACTGGGGCCTGCTCCCCGCACCCGCGGGGATGGTCCCGCCGGCCCGTCGAGGAAGTCCGCGCGCACCGTCTGCTCCCCGCACCCGCGGGGATGGTCCCGCCGACGTCGCCCGACAGCTCGCGTTCCAGCGCTGCTCCCCGCACCCGCGGGGATGGTCCCTTGGTGGACTTCTCGGTGCGGGCGCAGAACATCTGCTCCCCGCACCCGCGGGGATGGTCCCCAGCCGCCTCGGCGAGAGCCTGAAGTCCCTTGCTGCTCCCCGCACCCGCGGGGATGGTCCCGAAATGTTGCTCCGGGAGGGAGCACCGTTCGGCTGCTCCCCGCACCCGCGGGGATGGTCCCGAAATGTTGCTCCGGGAGGGAGCACCGTTCGGCTGCTCCCCGCACCCGCGGGGATGGTCCCTACGTCACCGCTCACAACGGACTCGTGCCCGTCTGCTCCCCGCACCCGCGGGGATGGTCCCGCGACCGTGGAGACCCTGAACCAGGATGAGCTCTGCTCCCCGCACCCGCGGGGATGGTCCCTTGCTTCCGTCCCTGGCGACCTCTTCGTCCGCCTGCTCCCCGCACCCGCGGGGATGGTCCCAGCGGACTCACCCGCGGGGGCGGGGGCGTGCTCTGCTCCCCGCACCCGCGGGGATGGTCCCCCGTCGCAGCTCAGGAATGATCCGGGTGAGCTCTGCTCCCCGCACCCGCGGGGATGGTCCCGACCCGGGCGAGAAGATCGACCAGCATCCGTGCTGCTCCCCGCACCCGCGGGGATGGTCCCGACGAGATCGCGAACGGCAGCTACCAGCTGACCTGCTCCCCGCACCCGCGGGGATGGTCCCCACGGAGGCTGAACGATGAAGCACAAGATGTGCTGCTCCCCGCACCCGCGGGGATGGTCCCGATTTCGAGGACAACGAGCGCGCGGCGCAGCTCTGCTCCCCGCACCCGCGGGGATGGTCCCAGGAGCGGCTCGCCAATTCGACCTACGCCGGCCTGCTCCCCGCACCCGCGGGGATGGTCCCCCACGGAAGTGCAGCCCGACAGGGCCGGAGCCCTGCTCCCCGCACCCGCGGGGATGGTCCCATGATCATGCAGCGGGCGGGAGTCGTCCCGGGCTGCTCCCCGCACCCGCGGGGATGGTCCCATCACCGAAGTGATCGTGCTCATCGTGTATCTCTGCTCCCCGCACCCGCGGGGATGGTCCCCACTCGCCCCGCTCCGCGAGGGCCTGCGCCACCTGCTCCCCGCACCCGCGGGGATGGTCCCGCATCCGTAGTGCGGTGCACGCGCTCGCGGGCCTGCTCCCCGCACCCGCGGGGATGGTCCCGTCACGGTCGGCGCGGTCGAGTTGGACCCGGACTGCTCCCCGCACCCGCGGGGATGGTCCCAGCCCCAGCTACAACACCGGATGGTCCGGCAGCTGCTCCCCGCACCCGCGGGGATGGTCCCACGTAGACGCCCGTGGGGCGCGGCATCATCGTCTGCTCCCCGCACCCGCGGGGATGGTCCCACCAGCATCACAATTTCGGGACTCCAGCCGAACTGCTCCCCGCACCCGCGGGGATGGTCCCTTCCGCACCTTGTCCGGTGTCACCGACGCATCCTGCTCCCCGCACCCGCGGGGATGGTCCCCCGCAAGGACCAGCAGTGACCTTCCACTACCGCTGCTCCCCGCACCCGCGGGGATGGTCCCTGGGGCGCGACCTGCTGGGATTCGGAGGTGTCCTGCTCCCCGCACCCGCGGGGATGGTCCCCGTTCAAGATCAACCTGAACAGCAACGGGTTCCTGCTCCCCGCACCCGCGGGGATGGTCCCGTCACCGGCACCATCCGGTGGACCGACTCCCCCTGCTCCCCGCACCCGCGGGGATGGTCCCACCACCGGCAACTTCATCCCGTCGTGGGCGGGCTGCTCCCCGCACCCGCGGGGATGGTCCCGGCCATGATCGGCCCCTTCCACTTGGAGTGAGCTGCTCCCCGCACCCGCGGGGATGGTCCCGCTTGCACGAGTGCCAGGTAGTGCATCCACGGCTGCTCCCCGCACCCGCGGGGATGGTCCCCATGAAGGACATCACCGAAGTGATCGTGTTGACTGCTCCCCGCACCCGCGGGGATGGTCCCTTCCCGGGCATGGATACCGGCTTCGGCAGGCTCTGCTCCCCGCACCCGCGGGGATGGTCCCGACAGCAGGTTCCCGGCGAACCGCAGTGGATACTGCTCCCCGCACCCGCGGGGATGGTCCCGGGTCTCGCGCATCGCCGCGGAGTGCGGGCCCCTGCTCCCCGCACCCGCGGGGATGGTCCCGGCATGGGCGTGCGCTGGCACGACGGCAACGGCTGCTCCCCGCACCCGCGGGGATGGTCCCAAGCCGTCCGCGCCCGCAACAGCACAGCCCCCCTGCTCCCCGCACCCGCGGGGATGGTCCCGGCTGTACGACGACCTCGACCGGTACGCGGAACTGCTCCCCGCACCCGCGGGGATGGTCCCTGGGCCCCGACGGCAAAGCCACCGGCGTCAAGCTGCTCCCCGCACCCGCGGGGATGGTCCCCGCACTCCGGTGCCGACGCCACGCCCTGGGCCCTGCTCCCCGCACCCGCGGGAATGGTCCCACCTGGCGATCGTCCACGGGCGTCCGGCCCCGCTGCTCCCCGCACCCGCGCGAAGGCGCTCTCGTCGCAACTCTCGGTGTCAAGTACAAGGCCGGGCTTGACACTCGACGGCGGTAGGCAGGTTGGCTTGATCATGTACGGGCTGGTCGGAGGGGCTGCGCCAAGCCGTTGAGGGCCGGCGCGGGTGCGCTGCTGTCAGGACTTCGGCGGGTTGCCCTCACGGCCCCACCGGGTGGCCCAGTACAGATCACGTACGGGCACGTACTCCTGGAACGCCCTCATCGCTTCGGTCTGCGCATCCCGCTCGGCTTTGGTCAGGGCTGGAGGCTCCTCCCCAGAGGCAAGTGGCTGGGGATCACCCTTGACGTCCCGCAAGACCCGACAGGCTTCGCTCAACCGGTTCAGGGTCGCCCTGTACCGGGCTTCCAGTTCGCCGAACGATTCACTCATGTCGCTTCCCTTCCAGCCGTCTTGGCAGGGTGGAGCGAGAAGGTACGACCGCACCCGAGGATCCGCAAGCAGTAGGGCTCGACCCAGGATCACCCGACGAGGTCGCCACGCGATCGGTCGCCGACAGTGACGCCCGAGCGGCCCGCAGGCTGACAAAGGATGCGCCCCGAAGCAGGTCGGCGGCGCGCTCAGCGGGACGCAACTGCACCCAGCGGGCCACTCCCGGGTCCCCCCGTCGGCGGCCCGCCTCCTGCGTCGCAGGCGAGGTGGTGCCCGGAGCCGGACTTGAACCGGCACGCCCGCGAAGGGGCAGCGAGGTTTAAGCTCGCCGTGTCTGCATTCCACCATCCGGGCAGGCCATGGGCTCCGCTACGAGGTTCCGAGCCTATCGGGACGCATCCCCCGAACAGCGGAACAGCGGACCGATGTTGTCTTATTTTATTGGCGCCTGAGGGTGCATCAGCCCACGGAACAGGCCATCCGCACTTGCCAACAGCGTGGCGCGAGGTACGTGCACGCGCACGCGAAATGACGGAATTTCACCGTCCGGGCGAGGGCGTTCCACCTGTTCTCGACACCGTTCGAGGACGTTCGAGGACGTTCGAGGACGTTCGACGCCGTTCGGCGATGTGGAGGCGGTAGCGGTGGACGCCGGAGGCGTGGCCGAACCGGGCCCTCGGGGTCGGCCGTCCTCCCCAGGTATGACACGGCGCCCCGCCGTCCGACCGGAGTCGCCCCCGAGAACCGGAACAGCGGCTGACTCCCCGGGCGACGCGCGCCGGGACGATGGACAGGTCCCCAGGAACACACGTCGTCCCGACAGGAGCACCGTCCCGTGACCACCACACCCACCGCCGGCCGGACCACGGCCGTGGCCGCACGCGCCACGGAGTTGTCGAAGATCTACGGGCAGGGTGAGACCCGGGTGGTCGCCCTGGACCGGGTCTCCGTGGACTTCCGGCAGGCCGAGTTCACCGCGATCATGGGCCCGTCCGGCTCCGGGAAGTCCACGCTGATGCACTGCGTGGCCGGGCTGGACACCTTCTCCTCCGGGTCGGTCAGGATCGGCGACACCGAGCTGGGGTCCCTGAAGGACAAGCAGCTCACCAGGTTGCGCCGGGACAAGATCGGTTTCATCTTCCAGGCCTTCAACCTGCTCCCCACGCTGACCGCGCTGGAGAACATCACCCTCCCGATGGACATCGCGGGCCGCAGGCCGGACCGGGAGTGGCTGGACCGGATCATCGGGATGGTCGGCCTGTCCGACCGGCTCGGCCACCGGCCCGCCCAGCTGTCCGGCGGCCAGCAGCAGCGCGTGGCCGTCGCCCGTGCCCTCGCCTCCCGGCCCGAGATCGTCTTCGGTGACGAGCCGACCGGGAACCTCGACTCGCGCTCCGGCGCCGAGGTGCTCGGCTTCCTGCGCAACTCCGTGCGCGAGCTGGGCCAGACCGTCGTCATGGTCACGCACGATCCGGTGGCAGCCGCGTACGCGGACCGTGTGATCTTCCTGGCCGACGGGCGGATCGTGGACGAGATGCACGCCCCCACGGCCGACTCCGTCCTCGACACGATGAAGCAGTTCGACGCGAAGGGCCGCACCAGCTGATGTTCCGCACCGCCCTGCGCAACGTACTCGCGCACAAGGCCCGGCTGCTGATGACCGTGCTCGCCGTGATGCTCGGCGTGGCCTTCGTCTCCGGGACCCTCGTCTTCACCAACACCGTCTCCGACGCCTACCAGAAGAGCTCGGCCAAGGGCTTCGACCACGTCGACGTCGCCGTGGTACCCCGGTACCAGGAGTCCAAGGGCGACAAGGTCGGCAAGCCGGCCGACCTGACCCGGGCCACGCTCGACAAGGCCGCCTCGGTCCCCGGCGCCGCCTCCGCGACCGGTGTCGTCGGCGGCTTCACCGCCGTCGCCGACCGGCACGGCAAGCTGGTCGGCGGCGACTGGCAGTCCCAGGGCGGCAACTACTGGGGCACCCGGGACGCCCGCTACCCGCTGGCCGGCGGCCACGCCCCGCACGGCCCCGGCGAGGTACTGCTGGACTCCAGGACGGCCGGGCGGGCCGGCTACAAGGTCGGCGACACCGTGCGCCTGTCCGTGAACGGCCCGGTCCTCACCCCGACCCTCGTCGGCATCTTCACCACCGACGACGGCAACGTGTCCGCCGGCGGCAGCCTCGCCCTGTTCGACACGCCGACCGCGCAGCAGCTGTTCGGCAAGAAGGGCGCGTACGACGAGATCGACGTGCGGGCGAAGGCGGGCACCAGCCAGGCCGCGCTCAAGGCCGAGCTGGACAGGGCGCTGCCGTCCCACCTGGTGGAGACGACCACCGGCCGCAAGCTCGCCGACGACCAGGCCCGGCAGATCGCCGACTCGATGAGCGGGCTGAGGCAGGCGCTGCTGGTGTTCGCCGGTATCGCCCTGTTCGTCGGGACGTTCATCATCGCCAACACCTTCACCATGCTGGTCGCCCAGCGCACCAGGGAGCTGGCCCTGCTGCGGGCGGTCGGCGCCTCCCGCCGGCAGCTCACCCGCTCGATCCTCGTCGAGGCCTTCGTGGTGGGTGCGGTCGCCGGGGCGACCGGCCTGGTCGCCGGGATCGGCATCGGCGCGGGCCTGCGCGGCCTGCTGGGCTCGTTCGGCGCGAGCGTGCCCGACGGGCCGCTGGTGATCACTCCCGGCACGGTGGCGGCTGCCCTCGCCGTCGGCGTCCTGATCACCATGCTGGCCGCGTGGCTGCCCGGCCGCCGGGCCGCGAAGATCCCTCCGGTGGCGGCGATGAGCAGCGTGCACGCCAAGGCGACCACCAAGTCGCTGGTGCTGCGCAACACGCTGGGCGCGCTGTTCGCGGCGGCCGGCGTCACGGTGGTCCTCGCGGCCACGACGATGAACGCCGACTCCGCGCAGGGTCCGATGGGTCTGGGCGCCGTGCTGCTGATCATCGGCGTGTTCATCCTGACGCCGCTGCTGTCCCGGCCGCTGATCGCGGCCGCCGCCCCGGTGCTGCGCGCGTTCGGCGTCTCGGGCAAGCTGGCCCGCCAGAACTCGGTGCGCAACCCGCGCCGTACGGCGGCCACGGCCTCGGCGTTGATGATCGGCCTCACGCTGATCACCGGCATGACGGTGATGGCGGGCAGCCTGCAGACGTCCATCGACAGGATGGCAAGCTCGGCGATCCGCGCGGACTACGTGGTCTCGATGGCCAACCGCTCCCCGCTCTCCCCGGACGTGGCGAGGAAGCTCGCCGCCACCGACGGGGTGACCGCCAGCAGCCCGCTGCGCAACGCCGAGTCCCGCATCGACGGGAAGACGGAGTTCCTCACCGGTGTCAACGGCCCGGTGATCGGCAGGCTCACGGACCTGAAGGTGGACCAGGGCGCCTTCGAGGTGGGCGGCACGCGGGTCGTCGTCGACAAGGACCGGGCGAAGGAGTACGGCTGGACGGTCGGCTCCCGGTTCACCGTGCACTACGAGGACGGCAGGGCGCAGCGGCTGACCGTCGCCGGGATCTACGAGGGCAACGACATGATCAGTGGGATCATGCTCGACAACGCGGTGCTCACCCCTCATCTGAAGGACCCGGCCGACATGCAGGTCATGGTCAAGACGGCGGGCGGTGCGTCGAGCGCGACGAAGGACCGGCTGGAGAAGGCCCTCGGCGCCAACCCGGCGATCAGGGTCCAGGACAAGCAGGACATCTCCCACGACATCGCGAAGATGTTCACGCTGATGCTGAACATGGTCTACGGCCTGCTCGGCATGGCGGTGATCGTCGCGGTCCTCGGCGTCATCAACACCCTGGCCATGTCGGTGTTCGAGCGCTCCCAGGAGATCGGCATGCTCCGCGCGATCGGCCTGGACCGCAAGGCGGTCAAGCGGATGGTCCGCCTGGAGTCGCTGGTGATCTCCCTGTTCGGCGGGGTGCTCGGCATCGGCCTGGGCGTGTTCTTCGGCTGGGCGGCCGGTGAGCTGCTGAGCACGAAGATGCCGACGTACGAACTGGTCCTGCCCTGGGGCCGGATGGCGTTCTTCCTGCTGCTGGCGGGCACGGTCGGCGTGCTGGCGGCCCTGTGGCCGGCCCGGCGCGCGGCCCGGCTGAACATGCTGGCGGCGATCAAGGCCGAGTAGCCGTACGGCGCCGCAGGGGCCCCGCGGAGCGGACCGCGGGGCCCCTGCCGTCGCTCAGGCGGTCCAGGTGCGGGTGCGCAGCGGGAGCCCGGAGGCCCCGGACTCGGGGGTGCGGATCGCGAGCACCTGGTTGACGCCGATGCGGTGGTGTTCGAAGGCGAGCGCGGAGGCGGCCATGTACAGCCGCCAGACGCGGGCCCGGCCGGGGCTGGTGAGGCGGACGGCGCGGTCCCAGCCGGCCTCCAGGTTGGCCACCCAGTCGCGCAGGGTGCGGGCGTAGTGCTCGCGGATGGCCTCCACGTCCCGCACCTCGAAGCCGGCGCGCTCCAGCTGGGTGACGGTGGTCCCGATGGGGGCGAGCTCGCCGTCGGGGAAGACGTACGCGTCGATGAACTGGTCCACCTCGTACGACGATTCGTCGCGCTGCGGGCGGCGGGCGATCTGGTGGTTGAGCAGCCGGCCGCCGGGGCGCAGCAGGTCGTACAGCCGGCGCGCGTACTCCAGGTAGCGTTCGGCGCCGACGTGTTCGGCCATGCCGATGGAGGAGATCGCGTCGAAGGGGCCGTCCGCGACGTCCCGGTAGTCCTGCACCCGGATCTCCACCCGGTCGGTCAGGCCCTCGTCGGCGACGCGCTTGCGGGCGTAGGCGGCCTGCTCCTGGGAGAGGGTGATTCCGACGACGCTCACGCCGTGCTCGCGGGCGGCGTGGATCGCCATGGCCCCCCAGCCGCAGCCGACGTCCAGCAGCCGCTGACCGGGCTTCAGGCCGAGTTTGGCGGAGACGAGTTCGAGCTTGTCGCGCTGGGCGGACTCCAGGGTGTCACCGTTGTCGGCGGCCCCCCAGTAGGCGCAGGAGTACACCATGGAGGGGCCGAGGACGAGCTCGTAGAAGTCGTTGCCGACGTCGTAGTGGTGGCTGATGGCCCGCTTGTCGCTGCTGCGGGTGTGCAGATGGCGGCGCCTGCGGACCTCCTCGCGCGGCGGGGCGGGCGGGATCGGCGGGCCCGCCAGCTTCAGCAGCTCCCGGGCGGCGGCGCGCACCGCGGGGTCGCGCAGGGCCCGCACCAGGCCGCGGGCGTCCTCCCCGCGCTCCCAGACGAAGCCGGCCATGGCGTCGAGGGCGGTGTAGAGGTCGCCCTCGATCTCCAGGTCCCCGGCGACCCAGGCGCGGGCCAGGCCCAGTTCACCGGGTTTGAACAGCATGCGGCGCAGGGCGCGGCGGTTGCGGACGACGAGCGCCGGCGCGCCCGGCGGGCCCGCCTGCGACCCGTCCCACGCCCGGATCCGTACCGGGAGCGGGGCTCCCAGCACCTGTTCGGCGAGACTGCTCAGCCGCGACGCGGCGTCGGCCATGGCGCACACCTCCAAGACGACGATCCCGGATGCCGGGTACCACGTAAACACCGTCGGGTCTTCCGCGCAGTCCTGCAAAGGAGTTACAACTGGGCAAAATAGTTGTACGGGCCACACGGATGGCGGTCCGGGAACGCCGAAGGACCTCCCGCACCACGGATGGCGGGAGGTCCTTCGGTTGGATCAGCGACCGGTGGGGGTCAGGAGGCCTTGGCCTTCTCCTCGGTCTTCGGCGCGGCGGCGACCGGCGCCGGCTTGGCGGCCTCGTAGAACTCCTCGCGCGGGTTCTCCATGGCGCCGAGGGAGACGACCTCGCGCTTGAGGAACATGCCGAGCGTCCAGTCGGCGAAGACGCGGATCTTGCGGTTCCAGGTCGGCATCGCCAGGCCGTGGTAGCCGCGGTGCATGTACCAGGCGAGGCGGCCCTTGAGCTTGATCTTCATCTTGCCCATGACGATCATCGCCACGCCCTTGTGCAGGCCGAGACCGGCGACCGCGCCCTTGTTGGCGTGCTCGTACTCCTTCTGCGGGAAGCCCCGCATGCCGGAGATCACGTTGTCGCCGAGCACCTTGGCCTGGCGCAGCGCGTGCTGGGCGTTCGGCGGGCACCAGGCGTTCTCGTTGCCCGCCTTGCGGCCGACGAGGTCCGGGACCTGTGCGTTGTCACCGGCGGCCCAGATGTAGTCCGTGCCCTTGACCTGGAGGGTCGGCTCGCAGTCGACGTGGCCGCGCGGGCCGAGGGGCAGGCCGAAGCGGGCGAGGGCCGGGTTCGGCTTGACGCCGGCGGTCCAGACGATCGTGTTGGAGTCGACCTCGAGGCCGTTCTTGAGCACCACGTGGCCGTCGACGCAGGAGTCCATGGAGGTGGAGAGGTAGATCTCCACGCCCCGGCTCTCCAGGTGCTCCTTGCCGTACTGGCCGAGCTTGGGGCCGACCTCGGGGAGGATCTTGTCGGCGGCGTCGACGAGGATGAAGCGCATGTCCTCGCGGGACACGTTCTTGTAGTACTTGGCGGCGTCCCGGGCCATGTCCTCGACCTCGCCGATGGTCTCCGCGCCCGCGAAGCCACCGCCGATGAAGACGAAGGTGAGTGCCTTGCGGCGGATCTCCTCGTCGGTCGTGGAGTCGGCCTTGTCCAGCTGCTCCAGGACGTGGTTGCGCAGCCCGATGGACTCCTCGATGCCCTTCATCCCGATGCCCTGCTCGGCGAGGCCGGGGATCGGGAAGGTGCGGGAGACCGCGCCCATGGCGATGACCAGGTAGTCGAACGGCAGCTCGTACGCCTCGCCCACCAGCGGGGCGATCGTGGCGACCTTGCGGTCCTGGTCGATGGTGGTGACCCGGCCGGTGAGGACCTCCGCCTTCGGGAGCACGCGCCGCAGCGGGACGACGACGTGGCGAGGGGAGATGCTGCCGGCGGCGGCTTCGGGGAGGAAGGGCTGGTAGGTCATGTACGACCGGGGGTCGACGACCGTGACGGTCGCCTCGCCGTAGCGCATCTTCTTGAGAATGCGCCGAGCTGCGTACAGGCCTACGTACCCACCGCCTACTACGAGGATCCTGGGACGCTCCGTGGTGCTCATGCCATCGAGTATCCACCTGCCCTGGGGGGGTCGCTCGTGCGCCCCTTCACAAGCTCGGGCAGGGGCTGTGTTAAACTCCGCGACCCGCATGGTCCAGGCCATAGGGCCGGACGGGGCACGCGCGGCGGTTCGCCCCGTTGTCAAGGCCGCGTGAGCTGCCTCTCCGGGTGGGCGGAGCCTCCGTGAGGGAACCGGAACACGCCCGGAACCTCCCTCTCCAGGGCCCCGTCGCACACCCCATCTGAACATGTTCAAACGGCTCTTGACCCCCCGAACGGGCCAACCGGACCACTCCGCGGGCCTCACCGGGGCCAATTCCTTGTGAAGAACTTCACGAACTTTCCCGGCGGGACGCGACCGAGGGGCCCCGAAGGGCCCCTCCACGTCGCTCAAACGTTATCCGACCTGCTCAGCCGACGGCTACCAACGGGTAACAAAAGAGAGCTACGCCACCGACCACGCGATACCGTCGAGGATCGCGCACGAACGCGCTTCCCTCTACGGATGCATCGTGTACACGCTGATGCGTACACTGGCTCCATGACTGAGAACACCGTGACCGTACGGGAAGCCCGCGCGCACCTCGCCGACCACATCAACCGGGCCGAGGAAGGGGTTCCGACCGTCATCACGCGCAACGGTGCTCCGGTGGCGGCCGTGGTTCCGATCGCGGACTTCGAGGCGCTGGAGGAAGCGGCCGACGTGATGTTGGCGCGCGAAGCCGAAGCGGTCCTGGCCGAGGGCGGTCCCACCGTGACGATGGCGGAACTGCTGGCTGATCTGTTCACCGAGCACGACGGCGAGGCGGCGTGAAGTACGCCTTCCGGTTCACCGCGGCGGCACAGCGTCAACTCCGGGCGATCAGCCGACCCGACGCCATGCGCATCCTGACCGCGTTGACCGCACTCGGTGACGACCCGTACCGCCAGGACGCCGACGTCAAGAAGCTCACCGGCCCGTCGGGTCTCTACCGGCTCCGGGTCGGAAGCTACCGAGTCGCCTACCAGATCAACGATGGTGAACTCGTCGTCCTCGTCGTCAAGGTGGGCGACCGGCGGGACGTCTACCGCAACCTGTGACGCCCCGCCCGGTGCCGGCATCGTCTGAAGTGCCCCTCAGCGCGCCTCGGCGGCGCAGCTGTGAGCTATGCCGTCGAGGATGTCGTGCTCGCTGACGACGACCTCCTCGGCGCCGGTTCGCTCCATGATCGCGAGCAGGACGAGGGCGCCCGCCCCGATCACGTCGACCCGGCCCGGGTGCATGGAGCCCACCGCCGCGCGCTCGGCGTGCGTGGAGCGCAGCAGCCACTCGGTGATCTCGCGGACGCGGTCGCGGGTGATCCGGGAGTGGTGGATGCGTGCGGAGTCGTACTCGGGCAGGTCCTGGGCGATCGCCGAGACGGTGGTGACCGAGCCGGCCAGCCCCACCAGGGTGCGCGCCTCGCGCAGCGGGACGGTCTCCTCCGCGAGGTCCAGGGCGGCCTCGATGTCGGCCCGTATGGCGGCGACCTCGTCCTCGGTGGGCGGGTCGGAGACCTTGCCGTCGTGCACCAGGTGCCGTTCCGTCATCCGCACGCAGCCGACGTCCACGGACCGCGCGGCCCGCACGTGGTCGTCGCCGACGACGAACTCGGTGGAGCCGCCGCCGATGTCCACCACCAGGTAGGGCCGGGCGAGGTCCGTACGGCCCGTGAGCTCCTTCGTGGCTCCCGTGAAGGAGAACTCGGCCTCCTGGTCCCCGCTGATGACCTCCGGCTCCACGCCGAGGATGTCCACGACCCCACGCACGAACTCCTCGCGGTTCTCGGCGTCGCGGGAGGCGGAGGTGGCGACGAACCGCACGGTGGCAGCGCCGAGTTCACGGATCACGCCGGCGTACTCCCGGCACGCGGCGAAGGTCCGCTCCAGCGCCTCGGGCGCGAGCCGGCCGGTGCGGTCCACATCCTGGCCGAGCCGCACGATCGTCATGCGCCGGTCCAGCTCCAGCAGCTCGCCGGTGGCCGGGTTGACGTCGGCGACGAGCAGCCGGATGGAGTTGGTGCCGCAGTCGACGGCGGCGACCCGGGAGAAGCCCTCCGCGACCAGCGGCCGGTCCGCGAAGAACCCGCTGCGGGCCTCGGCCGGATCGAGGACCGCGCCCTGCTCCCCGGGGTGCTCGTCCGCCGGGTCGGGCGCCTTGAGCGGCTGCACGCACGGCCCCTTGCGCCACCACTCGGGCAGCATCGCGATCGCCTCGTCGCCGAGCGGGTTGACGCCGGGGCCGGCGGCCAGCGAGTGGGCGACCAGGACGTGCAGGCACTTGACGCGGTCCGGCATGCCGCCGGCGCTGGGGAAGCCCTCCAGGACCTCGATCTCGTCCCGGCGCCTGATGTAGTCCTCGTGGGCGGCCCGGTAGGCGGCGGCCAGCTCGGGGTCGTCCTGGAGCCGCTGCGTCATCTCCTTCATGACGCCGTTCGCCTCCAGCGTCCCGATCGCCGAAGCGGCGCGCGGGCACGTCAGGTAGTACGTCGTCGGGAAGGGCGTGCCGTCGGGCAGGCGCGGTGCCGTCTCCACGACGTCCGGCTGACCGCAGGGACAGCGGTGCGCGATGGCCCTGAGGCCCCGCGGCGGGCGGCCGAGCTGCTGCTGGAAGGCCTCGACGTCCGCGTCGGTGGGCTCGGAGCGCGGAGTGGGCGGCGGAGGGGTTTCCATGACTGCTTTTTCGTCAGGCTTTCTGTGGGTCACTGGTCGGAGGCGTCGGACTTGTCGACCCCGTCCCAGACGTTCGTGTACCAGGGCCGGTGGGCGGCCCCGAGGTCGGCGCGGGAGTGCCGGCCCGCGCCCGGGTCGACGACCACGTACCCGGTCTCGCCGGGCATCACGTAGTGCAGCCGCCGCCGGATCTGCTGCTCGGCGTAGGCGTCGTCCTGCCAGCGCGCCTTGAGGTCACGCAGCTGTTCGACGCGTGCGCGGGCCTGCTCCTGCTGCCGCTGGAGGTCGGCGATCTGGGCGCGCTGGGAGACGTACTGCCGCATCGGGTAGGCGAGCGCGACGACCAGGGAGCACAGCACCAGGACGAGCAGCGCCGCCCGGCCGGTGAGCCGGGACCGGCGGGCCTGCCGTCTGGTCTGGGAGCGGTAGACCCGGGCGGCGGTCTGTTCGCCGAGCAGCCGCAGCCTGGTCGCGGTGGAGAAACGGTCCCGGTCCTTCACGGCCATCTGGTGCTCCGCCTCCCCTTGTGCCGTCTGCCTCACACGTGCGTACGTCCCCGGACACGGTACGGGACCGGGTACGGGGACGTACGGAGGACTGGCGGGACGTGGCCCGGGAGGGCTCAGCCCTTGAAGCGCGGGAACGCGCTGCGGCCCGCGTACACCGCGGCGTCGTCGAGGATCTCCTCGATGCGGAGCAGCTGGTTGTACTTGGCGACGCGCTCGGAGCGGGCCGGGGCGCCGGTCTTGATCTGGCCGCAGTTGGTGGCGACGGCCAGGTCGGCGATGGTGACGTCCTCGGTCTCGCCGGAGCGGTGGGACATCATGCACTTGAAGCCGCTGCGCTGGGCCAGCTCGACGGCGTCCAGGGTCTCGGTGAGCGAGCCGATCTGGTTGACCTTCACCAGCAGGGCGTTGGCGGCGCCCTCCTCGATGCCGCGGGCCAGGCGCTCGGGGTTGGTGACGAACAGGTCGTCGCCGACGAGCTGGACCTTGTCGCCGAGCTTGTCGGTGATGACCTTCCAGCCGGCCCAGTCGTCCTCGAACAGCGGGTCCTCGATGGAGACGAGCGGATAGGCCGCGACGAGCTCCTCGTAGTACTCCGTCATCTCGGCGGCGGAGCGCTCCTTGCCCTCGAAGAGGTACGTGCCGTCCTTGTAGAACTCGGACGCGGCGACGTCGAGCGCGAGGGCGATCTGCTCGCCGGGCGCGTATCCGGCCTCCTTGATCGCTTCGAGGATGAGGTCGAGGGCCTCGCGGTTGGAGCCGAGGTTCGGGGCGAAGCCGCCCTCGTCGCCGAGGCCGGTGGACAGGCCCTTGTTCTTCAGGACCTTCTTCAGGGTGTGGTAGACCTCGGTGCCCCAGCGCAGGGCCTCGGAGAAGGACTCCGCGCCGATGGGGGCGATCATGAACTCCTGGATGTCCACGTTGGAGTCGGCGTGCGAGCCGCCGTTCAGGATGTTCATCATCGGCACCGGCAGCAGGTGCGCGTTCGGACCGCCCAGGTAGCGGAAGAGCGGCAGGTCGGACGCCTCGGAGGCGGCGTGCGCGACGGCCAGGGAGACGCCGAGGATGGCGTTGGCGCCGAGGGAGCCCTTGTTGTCGGTGGCGTCCAGGTCGAACATGGCCTGGTCGATCAGGCGCTGCTCGGTGGCGTCGTAGCCGACCAGCTCCGGGCCGATCTGCTCGATGACCGCGAGGACGGCCTTCTCGACGCCCTTGCCCTGGTAGCGGTTGGGGTCGCCGTCACGGAGCTCGATGGCCTCGAAGGCGCCGGTGGAGGCGCCGGACGGGACGGCGGCACGACCGGTGCTGCCGTCGTCGAGGCCGACCTCGACCTCGACCGTGGGGTTGCCTCGGGAGTCCAGGATTTCCCGGGCTACGACGACGTCGATGGACGGCACGAGCATCTCCTTCTTGGATGTGACGCTGAAAGTGCGGGGCTGTGTGCCTTACGGCTGTGCCTTGCGACTAGAGCCTAACCGTCCCAGGGGCGCCGGCCACCGACCGACCGCCCCGTGGACGGAAGGGACACGCAGACGGTACCTATTGTTCACTCGCGGAACAAAGGGTGGGTGCACAGGACACGCAAAAAGACCCCGCCCCGGCGCGTACGGGGGAACACGCGCCGGGGCGGGGAGTCCGTGGGGACGGGGGCCGGCCGGAGAGCCGGCCGACGGGGTGGGCCGGGCTTACTTGAGGTGCAGCTGCTGGCCCGGGTAGATGAGGTCGGCGTCCCGCACGATGTCCTTGTTCAGCTGGAACAGCTTCTGCCAGCCGCCCCGGACGTGGTGCCGCACGGCGATGGAGCTGAGGGTGTCACCCTTGACAACCTTGTACTCGCCGTCGCCCTTCTTGACCTTCGTGCCGGTCGGGGTGGTGACGGTCCTGCTCGCCTTCGGCGCCGTACGCGTGGTGGAGCGGGTGGCGGCCTGCCGGTCGGAGCGGGTGGTGGTGCTCTTCGAGGCGGTCGGCGCGGAGCCGTTGTACGGGGTGCTCGTCAGGCCCTTGCCGCAGACCGGCCAGGCGCCCTTGCCCTGCGAGGCGAGGACCTTCTCGGCGACGGCTATCTGCTGCGCCTTGGTGGCCTGGTTGGCCTGCGGGGCATAGGCGGTGCCGCCGTACGCGGCCCAGGTGGAGGCGGAGAACTGCAGACCGCCGTAGTAGCCGTTGCCGGTGTTGATGGACCAGTTGCCGCCGGACTCGCACTGGGCGACCGCGTCCCACTGCGAGGCGGTGGCGGCGGAGGCGTTGCCGGCCGCCATCAGCGGGGCGGCGACCACGGCACCGGTGACACCGGCGATCGCGACGGCACGGTTGGTCTTGGACGGGCGACGGTGCTTGCCCTTGCCGGAGAACAGCATGGATCGATCCCCTCACCGACGCCTGCGAGGTGAGCTGTCGGGTTCGGGCCGGTTGAGTTGCCCGGCCGCGCCCCTCTCGTGAGGCGCGGCTTCACCCCGAGCCGGTCCGGCGTCAACCGCCGGGACCGGCACCTACCTTGGGTCCCCCGCTCCTGCCTGCGGCGCATGACGCGACGACTGTTCCCGGGCAACCGCTGGCAGGATTCGGCGTTGCGGCTGCCGGGGCTCGTGAGGACGAGCGGATCGACCGTAGACAGGCGGTCGGCGGAATTTCAAAGGCGATCAGGGCTTCTGAGACTCATCCCACACTTTCACCGAACCGGACATCAGGTGCGAAGTGGGGCGTCAACTCCCGCTAGTCCGCGTCCGTTTCCGTACCGACTTTCAGGGTCTGACCGGCATTGATGTGGTTCGGGTCGGCGCCGATGGCCTTCTTGTTCGCGGAGTAGAGGGCGTGCCATCCGCCGTCGACGTCAAGGGAGTCGGCGATGGAGGCGAGGGTGTCGCCCTCGCGGACGGTGTAGGCGCCGGCCCCCGGAGAGGCGTGCCGGCCGGACGAGGTGGCGTTCTGTCCGTTTGCCGCGCTTTCGTCCGCACTGCCGCCACGGTGACGCCCGCCGCTGCCGAGGGAGCCGGTGTCCACCAGGCTCCAAGAAGCGACGGGTTGCTGGGAATTGTCCGCTTCGCCCACCGGAGGGATGGCAGGGGGGGAGGCGGTGTCACCCTGGGAGGCTCCGGTGTCGATAGAGGGCGACTTGTCCGACTTGGGGGTCTTGGTCTCCGGGGAGCCGGTGGCCGTCCCCGGGTCCGCCGTCGCGTCCCCGGCGGAGCCGGGGGTCGCCGAGACCGTCGAGTCGGAGGACGAGCCGTCGCCGGAGCCGGAGTTGGCGTCGGACGAGGGCAGGGAATCCGACAAGCCGGACGAGTCGGAGGTGTCGCTCGATCCGGACGAGTCGCCCGAATCGTGGCCGTGGCCGGAGCCGCCGACGCCCGTGTCGACGTCCACGGAACCCGTGTTGGAGGTCAGCCCGGACAGCAGGGCGCAGGTGGCCCAGGGAGTGGTGCCCTGGTCGGCGAGGATCTTCTCGGCGACGGCGATCTGCTGCGAGCGGCTGGCCCGGTCGGCGCTCGGGGCGTACTGCGTGCCGCCGTACTTGGCCCAGTCGGCCTGGGATATCTGCAGGCCGCCGTGGTAGCCGTTGCCGGTGTCCGCGCTCCAGATGCCGCCGCTCTCGCACTCGGCCACCTTGTCCCACGTGGTTCCGTCGGCCGCGTTGGCGCTCGCGGCGCCCAGGAGGGGGATCGCGATGGCGGAGCCGGTCACTCCGGCCGCGACGAGGAGGGCCGGAGCCTGACGGGGGCGACGGTGACGACCGTTCCCGGAGAGCATGCGGAAGCCTTTCGTGCGACGGCAGAACCGCGTGGCGGCGACGTGTGCCGCCACACTGATGGGTGAACGTATAGGCAGACGATCACTTGTCACAAGTTCATGCCGCGCAGATCACGTGAAGATCACATAGTTGAACGCCCTTCACGTTTGCCGTTCTGCGGCCTTTCCGGCCTCCGGGGTGAACTCCACGGGCAGGGTGCGCAGGCCCCGCATGATGAGCCCGCCGCGCCACCGCAGATCGGCCGGATCGGCCCCGAGCCGCAGGTCGGGCAGCCGGGACAGGAGCGTGGCCAGCGCGGTTCGCCCTTCCAGGCGGGCGAGCGGCGCGCCGAGGCAGTAGTGGATGCCGTGCCCGTAGCCGAGGTGCTGGTTGTCCCGCCTGGCGAGGTCCAGCACGTCCGGGTCGGCGAACCGCTCCGGGTCCCGGTCGGCGGCGGCCAGGACGACGAGCACGGGGTCGCCGGGCGCGATGCGCTGCCCGCCGATGGTGAGCGGCTCGGTGGCGAAGCGCCAGGTGGCCAGCTCCACCGGGCCGTCGTAGCGCAGGAGTTCCTCCACTCCGGTCGCCAGGAGGCCGTGCTCGCCCCGGGCGAGGGAGTCCTGGAGACGGTGGCGCTGCTCGGGGTGGGTGAGCAGGGCGTACGTGCCGTTGCCGATGAGGTTGACGGTGGTCTCGAAGCCGGCGAACAGCAGGATGAAGGCCATCGCGGCGGCCTCGTTCTCGGTGAGGTGCTCGCCGTGGTCGAAGGCGCGGATGAGACCGGAGATGAGGTCCTCGCCGGGCCTGGGCTCGGCGGGCAGCGCCTGCCGCTTCCTGTGGATCAGCTCGGCCAGGTAGCCGCGCATCATCTTGACCGACCGGGCGACCCCGCCGCGCCGCCCCCCGCCGTGCCCCGCTTTTGTATGTCGCAGCATCATGCCCGCCCAGTCCCGGAAGTCGTCCTGGTCCTCGCGCGGGACGCCGAGCAGGTCGCAGATGGCGTAGATGGGCAGCGGAAAGGCGAACTCGTGGATGAGGTCGGCGCTGCCGCGGGCGGCGAAGCCGTCGATGAGCCGGTCGGTCAGCTCCTGCACCCGCGGCGCGAACTCGGCGACCCGGCGGGGCGTGAACGCCTTGCTGACCAGCCGGCGCAGCCGGGTGTGGTCCGGCGGGTCGATGTTCAGCAGATGCGTCATCAGCTCGGCCTTCCGCTCGCCCGGAATGCCGGTCTTGCCCTTGGCGTGCGCCGGCTCGTCGTGATGCGCCGGGTTCTTGCTCAGCCGCTGGTCGGCCAGGGCCTGCCGGGCGTCGGCGTACCGCGTCACCAGCCACGCCTCGACCCCGCTGGGCAGTCGCGTCCGGTGCACCGGCGCGTGCTGTCGCAGCCAGGCGTAGGCGGGATACGGGTCGGAGGCGAACTCCCAGCCGAAGAGGGCGGGCGCGCCGTCGTCGGGGCGGTACTGCTCGGTCACCCCTCGACCGTATCCGGCGGCGGGCTACCGGCTCTCGTTCGGGCCGGGGCCCTCCGCCGCGCGTATCGCGTCCCGGTAGGCGCGGGCCGCTGCTCGCAGGGCCGCTTCCGGGTCGATGCCGTCGGCTTCGGCGCGCACGGCGAGCGCGAGGAGCTCGTAGCCGACGCCCTCGCCCCGGGGGAGGGGGACGTCCAGGCCGGCGATGCGGGTGCGGGAGGCGAGTTTGGCGGCGAGGGCCAGGCCGGGCTGGCCGAGCGGGACGCCCTCCGTGACCGAGGTGCGCCGCTTCTCCTCGGCCTTGGTGCGCAGCCAGTGCTCCTTGACGTCCTCCGGGGTCTCGGCCTTCTCGTCGCCGAAGACGTGCGGGTGGCGGTGGATCAGCTTGGCGACGATGCCGGCGGCCACGTCGTCGATGGAGAACGGCTCGTCCGGGTCCTCCTCGGCGATGCTGGAGTGGAAGACGACCTGGAGGAGGACGTCGCCGAGCTCCTCGCGCAGCTCCGCGCGGTCGCCCGCCTCGATCGCCTCGACCAGTTCGTACGCCTCCTCGATGCCGTACTTGGCCAGGCCCTCGTGGGTCTGCCGGGAGGACCAGGGGCACTCGGCGCGAATGCGGTCCATGACCTGGACGAGGTCGAGCAGGCGGGCGCCGGGCAGGTCGTAGGAGGCGGGCAGCAGCTCCAGATCCGGCATGCGCACCCGGCCCGTGCCGGCCAGCCTGGCCAGGCCGTCGGTGAGGGCCGGCTCGCCCTCCCCGGTCGCCACGACCACCACGCTCCGCCCGCCGGCGCAGGCGCCGACCAGCTCCTCGGCGGTGGGCGAGGCCTGTGTCACCGCTATCCCGGCCTCCCGCAGATACGGCAGCTGCGGATGGGCGCCGTCCGCGCAGAGCACGGCGTCGGCGGCGCGCAGGGCCTGCCAGGCGGGCCAGGACAGCAGGCCGGGGGCGACGCGGTGGCTGGTGGTGAGCAGGACGATGCGGCCGGGGTCGGCGGAGTCCGGGCCGGTGGGCCCGGCGCCGGTGGCTTCGGGGCTGGATGCGTTCACGCTCCGAACGTAACCCACCGCGGCGGCGAGCGGATCTCCGTTGTCCACAGGCCCGGGGGATCGTGTGATCGTATGACCACTGAGCCCTCCTCGGGCCTGCCCGCCGCCCCGCCGTTCCGGCTCCCCGGCGGCCCTACGCCGTCAGCGGCTGCCCGCCCGACGCCGTCGAGACCTCCCGCACCCACGGCGTCTTGGCGTCCACCCGGCTGCTCTTCTGCACGTCCCAGGTGCCGTACCGCGGGTTGAGGTCGACGTGCAGCTCCTGCGAGGCCTTCGACAAGGCCTTCCAGAAGGCGGGCTGGGTGGGGTCGGTGCCGAGCCGGGCCGCCAGCTTCTGCGCCTCCACCTGCAGCCGCAGGTTGTCGTCGAGGCGCGCGGGCGCGATGCCGTACTTCTGCAGCCAGGCGGTCTCCAGGCCCTTGGAGCCGCCCGCCTGCTGCTCCAGGCTCGCGCGCATCTGCTGGATCTCCCTGCGGGTGACCGTGACGCCCTCGTCCTGCGCGGCCCGGTGCAGCACCCGGTCGAGGACCATGTTGTGCAGGGTGTCGCGGGTGAGGCTGCTGGTGGCGGCCAGCACCTGCTGGTACTGGGTCGGGTCCGGCACCGCGGCCCGCTGGGCCCGCCGGACCTCGTTGACCCGGTTCTCCAGCTGGGAGACGGTGATGCGCTGTCCTCCGACGACGGCCGCCGTGCCCGGGTGCGCATCGTTTCCGCAGGCGGTCAGGAGGGGTGCCGCGGCGGCGATCGCGGCGGTGAGGACGAGCGCGGTGCGACGGCGGCGGTGCAAGGAGAACCTCCAGGGGAGATTGTGCGACGGTGCACAAGGTCTTGCGGTGATCGATGGTAGGCAGCGGCACTGCTCCGGCCAACCCATTCGACCAACGATTCACCGCGACTTCGGGCACCGCCGCGCCCTCGCGCGCTCCGCTCAGCCGGTGATGGCCACCGGGGCGTCCCAGGCGTCACGGTCCACGGTGATCGTGTAGCCGCCCCGCGTCTCCTTGCTGTTCACCATGTACTGGTGGGCGCGGCTGTGGTTGGTGAACTGCTTGGAGCCCCACGGCCAGTCCGTGGTCGTCGTGTTGTGCTTGTCCCACAGCGCGTACCAGAGGTTGCCCGGCAGGTCCGTCTTGTCGGACGCGGTGGCGACGGCCTTGGCGCTGGAGCTGGTGAAGCCGTAGTAACCCGCCCGGTACGTCTTGGCGTGCAGCGCCTTGTCGAAGGCGCGTACGTACGTCAGCACGGCGGTGTTGCACGACGTGTTCGTGGTGTCGTACGCCTCCATGTCGAGGTAGATCGGGCTGCCCGCCTTCATGCCGAGCGCCGACGCCTTGGCCACCGCGTCGGCGCCGTCGGAGGCGCCGAGGGAGGCGGCGGTGGAGGCCGTCATCTTCTCCGGGTTGGAGCCGGACTGGCAGGACGGCTGGGCGCCGACGTAGATCGGGACGAGCTTCCAGCCGAGCGAGCTGACCGACTTCACCCAGGAGGCGGTGAGGTTGGGCTGGGAGCAGCCGCGGTTCTTGCCGCCCACGTACACGGCGGCGGCGCCGTAGAAGCCGGTGTGCCAGGCCTTCATCGCCGACAGCGAGGGCGCGGCGCACGTGTCGAACGCGCGGCCGGTGAACGTCTTCTGCGCCGGCCAGGTGGTGGCCGCCATGGAGGCCTGCGCGGCGACCCCGGCCCCGGCGGCGACGGCGGCCCCGGCCACCGCCCACGTGATGTATCTGCGCTTCCTGGACTGCCGATGGCCGGCCATGAGTCCCCACCCCTGTTCGTACGTACCTGGCAAAGCGAAGCGCAACCTATCCAGCGCTCTTCATACCGTTGGAAAAAGCGATCCCCTGAGGATCACAAGATTTGTTCAGGGAAGCGCAAAGACTATCCGCGCACCTGCCCCAGCCACTGCAGCGTGCGGCGGATGTCCGCCGCGAGGGGGTGCGCCGGGCCGTGCACGCGCTCCACGTCCATCAGCAGCCGCGCGAGGGTGTCGTGGGCGGCCGGCCGGTCGCCCAGCGCGAGCAGCAGATGGCCGATGCGCCGGCGGACGTCGTGGGCCTGCTGCGGGTCGCCGGAGACGTACTGGTTCTCGTAGTACGGCAGCAGCGCGCGGTACTCGGCGAGCGCCGCCGCGGGCTCGCCGAGCTGCTCCAGGCACTGCGCGGCCTCGTAGCGGAAGCGCAGGGACTGCGGGTCGGCCTGGCCGGCCTCGGCGGCGCGTTCGTCGGCGAGCCGGCGCAGTTCGGGCAGCGCGCGCCGGTACTGGCCGTCGTCCATGAGGGTCGCCGCGTACTGCTTGCGCAGGGTGCGCACGACCGGCGAGTGGTCGCCGTGCCGCTGGGCCGCCACGGGCAGGATCGCGCCCAGGATGTCGACGGCCTGGGTGATGCGCCCCTCCCCCAGGAGGCGCTTGACCTCGTCGACGGCGGCGGCGACATCCGGCTTCCCGGCCGCCGGCGGCGCCGACGCGACCGGGGCGGGCTGGGGCGCGGGCGTGCGCGCGCGGTCCGGCCACGGGGCGTGCGGGCGCAGGAAGGGCCGCGTGGGATCCAGGGGCGCCCCGGTGGGCATGCCGCGCGGGGGCAGCAGCGGAGCCAGCTCCTCGTACACCTGCTGCGCGGAGGCCGGCCGGTGCTGCGGGTCCTTGGCGAGCAGGCGCAGGACGACGCTCTCGAGCGCCTCCGGGACCTCCGGGCGGATACGGCGCACGGGCAGCGGGGGCTCGTACAGGTGGCGGTGCAGCACGCCGAGCGCCGTCGTGCCCGCGAACGGCACGTCGCCGCTGAGCAGTTCGTGCAGCAGCACCCCGAGCGCGTACAGGTCGGTGTACGGGCCGACCGCGCCGCCCATCGCCTGCTCGGGCGCCATGTAGGCGGGCGAGCCGATCGGGGAGCCGGTGTGGGTGAGGCGGGTGGTGTCCGTGTCCATGACGGAGGCCACGCCCAGGTCGAGGACCGTGACCGTGCCGTCCTGCTTCACCATCACGTTGCGCGGCTTGAGGTCGCGGTGGATGATCGGCACGGCGTGCACGGCGCTCAGCACGGCGCACAGTTGCGCGGCCACCGCCACCGCCCACTGCCACGGGTACGGGTCGTGCTCGGCCAGGTGGTCGGAGAGGTCGGCGCCGTCCACGTACTGCATGACGAGGAACAGCTCCTCGCCCTCGCTGCCCGCGTCGTGCACCGTCACCAGACCGGGGTGGTCCACCTGCGCGGTCACCCGGCACTCGCGCACGAAGCGGCGGCGCAGCTCGTCCGCCTCCTGGCCGGCCACCTTGTCGGGGCGCAGCAGCTTCACCGCCACGCGCCGGTCGAGCCGCTGGTCGTACGCCGTCCACACCTGGCCCATGCCGCCCTGCCCGATGAGGGTGGACAGTTCGTAGCGGCCGGCGACGACACGTCCTGTCGCCACGGTCACCTTCCGCCCTCGTCGTGCCCGTCGTGCTTGCGCAGGAAGTCGCTCAGCTCGTCCAGTTCGGCGCGCACCTGGTCGATGTGGCTGGGCGCGGGGCGCTGGGGCGGCGCGGGAACGGGTGGCTGGGGCAGGGACACGGCGGGCGTCGGGGCCGGGGTGTACGGGGGCTGCGGCAGGCTCGGCGCGCTCGTCGCGCCGAACGGCGGCACGGGCTGCGGGTACGCGTAGCCCGGCCCCGGCGGCAGGTGCCCGGTGTGGGCCTGGCGGAGCCGGCTGAAGTGGCGTATGTCCGCGTAGAGGTAGTAGGCGACGCAGGCCACGGCGTTCAGCAACAGGATGATCATGCCCGCGTTGCCGTTCGGGGTGCTGAAGTCGTCGGTGTGGTCCGTGCTGAGGAAGGCGAAGCTGATGCAGAGGACCAGCACCGACCCCGCGAAGAACAGCCACTCGGCACGCCTGCGGGTCACGATCGCCGCGCGCAGCGGCGCCACCCACGCCAGGAAGCCGATGCTGAGGAGCGCCACGGCCACGAAGATCACACGCAGCACGACCAGCACCCCGGTCGAGGGTGGCTGCGGGCGAGGCGGCGCGTAGCCGGGGCCTTGCATGGCTGCTCCTGGAGGCCTGATGGGTTGCTTGACGGGTCGGGCGTGTGTGCCGGATCCGAGCGTATAGGCCGCCGCGGACAACCGGTCCCGGGTCTACCGAACCGTTGTCGCACCGATCGGCACCAATCGGCACCGATCGGCTCCGTGCGGCCCTCCGGCGAGCTCAGTCCGGTGCCACCGTCCCGTCCGTGAGCCCGTCGTACATCCCGCGCACGAGGTGCTCCCCGAGCCGGCTCGCGTGGCGCAGGGCCCGCTCGAACTCGTCGAGGGCGCGGAACCGCGCGCCGTAGCGCCGCTGTTCGTCCAGCGGGAGCCGGGGCAGCTGCAGCCGGCGCACGTCCAGGCGGGTCGCGGTGGAGGCGTAGCTGCTGGCCTGCCGGTTGTTGGCGGTTCCGCGCAGGAAGCCGGCGAGGAACCACGGGTCCAGCGCCGCGTGGTCGGGGCGCAGCAGCACGAGGTTGCGCCCGAGCACGGCACCCTGCGTCGCCTCGTCGATCACGCGCGCCATCGAGCCCCCGCCGAGCACCGGTACGACGACGTCGCCCGGCTCGGTCAGCACCGCCTCCTCGTCGCTCTCGGGGAGCGAGCCCGAAGGCGCCGTTCCGGCGAGCACGTCGTGGTCGGTGAGCACGGGCACGCGCGCGTGGCCGCCGTTTCCACCGGTGCGCAGCAGCAGCGCGCCCCCGCGCGCGAGCTCGCCGACGGTGGTGAGCGGCCAGCGCGCGGGCGGGGCCGGGTCGGCGGGCGGCGGGGTGAGGTCGGCGGTCAGGCGCAGGGTCGCGCCGAGGCGCTCGCGCACCGCCGTGAGCTGCTCCGCGCCGTCGGCCACGGCGGGCGGGAGATGGCGCGCGGGAGCGAAGTCCACGTCGTCGTCGAGGAGTTCGATGACCGGCAGCGACCGTGCCAGCCCCGGCCTTTCCTCGAGCCGCCCCGCGCGCGTGAAGGCACGCCAGGCGTCCAGGACGGTGTCCCGCACCGCCTCCCAGTCCGGCCCGCCCCGCCCCTCCCCGGCGAACCTCCCCGTGTCCACGAGCAGCACCTCGGGCGTCGCCGGCGTCCGGTCGGGCCGGCGCAGCACCCACACGTGCAGCGGGATGTTGTACGGCGGTGCCGCACCGACCGGCAGCGCGACCACCGCCCTGAGCGCACCCCGGCGCAGCAGGTCGGCGCGGATCCGGCGCCCGGAACGGCGGGACGCGGCGGCCGGCGGCATCAGCAGCACCGCCGTGCCACCGTCGGTGAGCCGGGCCAGCGCGTGCTGCACCCAGGCCAGCTCCGACTCGGTGCGCGCCGGGAAGCCGTACTCCCAGCGCGGGTCGTAGGCGAGTTCGTCGTGGCCCCAGTTGCGCTCGTTGAACGGCGGGTGGCACAGCACGGCGTCGGCGCGCAGCTCGGGGAAGGCGTCGGCGCGCAGGGTGTCGCCGACCGCGCCGCGCACGGCGGCCCGCGAGTGCAGCGCGAGTCGCAGCGCGGTCAGCGCGGCGAGGTCGGGGGCGCTGTCCTGGGCGTAGAGCTCCTGGTCGGGGCGGACGTCCACGGCGCGCAGCAGGGCGCCGGTGCCGCAGGCCGGGTCCAGGACGGTGCGGGCGGTTCCGGCGAGGTCGGCCATGAGTCCGGCGAGTTCGGCCGGCGTGAGCGTGTACTGCCGTGGGTTGGCGTCCAGATGCCGGCCCAGCAGGAACTCGAAGGTCTGCCTCGCCCCGATCTCGGCGGCCAGCTCGGCGGCCCCGCGCAGCAGCGGGGCGGAGGGCAGGAGTTGGGGGCCGGTGGGGGTGCGCAGGGCGGGACTCGGAGCGGCGCTGCGGGCGGCGCCGGCGGCGGCGCTGGGGGCGGGGGAAGCCGCGGTGCCTGGAGCCGGGTGGGCGCCGGGCGCGGGGTGGGCGCCGGGCGCGGAGGGCGTGCCGGGCACGGGGTGCGCGCCGGGCGTGGGGTGCGTGCCGGGCGTGGGGTGCGTGCCGGGCGTGGGGTGCCCGGCGTTCACAGCAGGAGCCGTGCGGTCGGTGTGCGCAGCGCGGGCCGCGGCGCCGGCGTTCACACCGGGCATGGCTGAGCCCGCGTTCACACCGGGCGCCGGCGGGGAGGCGTTCACACCACCGGCGGGCGATGTCGCGTTCACACCCTGTCCACCGCCGGCCGGGTTCACACCCTGTCCACCGCCGGCCGCGTTCACACCCTGCGCGCCGCCGACCGGGTTCACACCCTGTGCACCATCGGCCGTGTTCACACCCTGTGCACCACCCGCCCGGTTCACGTCCTCCGCACCACGGCCGGTGTTCACACCCGCCCCGGCACTCGCGGACCACCCGCTGTGCACCGCACGATCCGGCGCTCCGCCGAAGCGCGGGGTCAGCACCTGCTCCAGCGCGCCCGGCAGCATCGCGGCCAGGCGCTCGTCCGAACCCGCGCAGACGTCGAGCCACACGGTGGGGCGCTCGTGGATCAGCAGCAGCGCGCAGCCGGCGTGCACCAGGGCCGTCAGCGGCCCCTCGGGATGCCCGGCGAGCTGCTGCCAGACCCGCTCGCGCAGCGGGACCTCGGCGAGTTTGCCCTGCTTGCGCAGCCAGGCCTCGACCTCGGCGAGGGCGAACGACGGGCTGGTCTCGGTGCCGCCGACCGGCTTGGGGAAGTCGGCGTGCCGGCGGCGCCAGTTGCTGACGGCGGCACGGCCCACCCCGGCGAGCCGTGCGATCCCGGCCGCGGTCACCTCTGTCGCGTTGTCCTGCACCCGCCGCGCTCCCCTCGTCCCGTATTGCGCCGAGCATAGCCGCGGATTCAAGATCCAGGCATTCACGAGCGTGTACTTGGCCAATCCTGTGAACCGTGTTGACTCGGTTCACAAGCTCTGCTGTTATTGACCCAGCGAACGAGCGGTCACCGGAGGGGGGGCCGCCTCTTGGGGAGGGATTCGCCATGGGCATGAAGGCCAAGATCGCGCTGGGCGCCGTCGTGGGGGTTGTCGTCATCGGCGCCGTGTCGGCGAACGGCGGCAGTGACGGCAAGCACAGCGGCTCCGGCAGCGGCGACAAGGCCTCGTCGGCCTCCGCCGGGCACACGCCCGGCAGCAAGAAGGGCTCGAAGGGCGCCGCGGCGACCGAGAAGAAGAAGGCCGCCTTCGGCGGGGACGGCGACTACCGGGTCGGTTCCGACGTGAAACCCGGGACGTACCGCACGAGCGGCAACAGCGCCGACGACAACTGCTACTGGGAGCGCGCCAAGGACGCCAAGGGCGAGATGGACTCGCTGCTGGCCAACGACAACGTCACCGGCACCAGTTACGTCACCATCAAGGCCACCGACAAGCTGTTCAAGTCCAGCGGCTGCAAGGACTGGGAGGCCGTCGACCCGAAGGCGAAGGGCACCCCCGCCACCTCCATGGACGGCGACGGCGGCATGTTCAAGGTCGGCGCCGACATCGCGCCGGGCACCTACCGGTCGACCGGCAACAGCGCCGACGACAACTGCTACTGGGAGCGCACCAGGGACGCCGCGCACGGGCTCAACTCGATCATCGCGAACGACAACGCGACCGGCACGGCCGTCGTCACCATCGGCCCGTCGGACGCCTACTTCAAGACGTCCGGGTGCGGCGACTGGAAGAAGACGGCCTGACCACGGCCCTCCCGGCTCCGGCGTCGCCGGCGCCGGGCCCCGGTGCCCCGAGCGCCGGCCTCCGGCGACCCGAGCGCCCGGCACTCCGCCGGGCGCGCGCAGCCGGCCCACCGGGTCCGCCACACCCGGCCTCAGGGCGGAGCGCTCACCTCTGCGAGCGCTTTGGCCTCCCTGTGAACCTTATGTGATCTTCATGTGACCCCATACGGCATACCGTACACAACCGTTCCACCACTACGAGAAGGACTCCGATGCGTCTCCCGTCCCGTGCCGTGATGCTGATCGCCGCCACGGCACTCCCGCTGGCCCTGTCCGCCTGCTCCCCCGATGCGTCCTCCGACTCCGGCTCCGGCACCGCCGCGAAGGCGAAGCCCGCCAAGCCGAAGGACCCCAACGCCGGCCTGTTCACCGGCACTCAGCTGAAGAAGGCGCTGGCCCCCGCGTCGGCCTTCCCGTCCGGGCTGACCCTGGAGGCCGACGGTTCCGCGGACAGCGGCGCCAAGTTCCTCTCCCCGTCCGCGAAGAAGGCCGGCAAGCCGGACTGCGCGAGGCTCGAGACCACCTCCTGGATCCAGGTAACCGGCTACAAGGGCGGCGTCTCCTTCGCGCAGAACGACTACGTCAACTCGGACAAGACCGAGGAAGTCGCCCAGGAGATCGACGCGTTCCAGGGGACCACCGCGCAGGACGTGATGAAGGACGTGCAGTCGGTGGCCGGCGCGTGCGCCACGTTCACGGACACCGACGCGCACGCCAAGGTGAAGGTCAGGGGCCGGTCCACGTCCGGTCTCGGTGACGAGGCCTACACGATGACGCTGACGAGCGGCAGTTGGCAGAATGGCCAGACGCTGATCGCCGCGCGTGCCGGCAACTCCGTCGTCACGGTGCTGTCCACGGCGGGCACCGACAACGGCGCCGCGTCCGCGAAGAAGGTGACGTCGACGATCCTGGCGGCGCTGAAGTAGGAGGCCGAGCCGGGCGGCCAGGCGTGAGCACCGGCGTCCCGTTTCCTCACCGTTCCGTCCCCCGTGAAGGATGCCGATGCCTCCGACCTCCCGCCCGGCCGGCAGGGCGCCCGCCGAAGAAGCCGCCGCACGCGGCCGCGGCGTGCCCGCAACCCCGGTGCGTGCCGCGCTCGCCCTCGGGCTGCTGATCGGGTTCTATCTGCTGGCCGTGCTCGTTCTGGTCGCGGTGGCGGCCCTGGACGTGTTCCTGGCCCGGGGCCCGGGGCTCACGGTGGTCGCTGTCGAGGGCTGGCTCGGCTCGCTGGCGATCGCCTGGTGCGTGGTGCGCGTGGTCGTGCTCAGCCGGGGCCGCCCGGCCGGGCGGGACGAGATCCCCGGCCTGTCGCTGACGCCGCAGGAGCAGCCGGAACTGTGGCGGCGCCTGCGCGACCTGGCCGAGCGGGTGGGCACGCGGCCGCCCGCGCGGATCCAGGTGATCCCGGGTGCCGGCGCCATGGTGCAGGAGGATGCCCGGTGGCTCGGGCTGGTCGCGGGTGAACGGCGGCTCTTCCTCGGCGTGGCGCTGCTGATCGGCCTGCCGGAGGACGAACTGGACGCCGTGCTCGCCCACGAGTTGGGGCACTACGCGCACGACGACACGCGGCTGGCCTGCCTGTTGTGGGCGCTGCGCAGCAGGCTGCTGCACACGGTGCGCACGCTGGAGCACCGGGCCGCACGCGAGGAGGCCGAGCAGCAGGAGGCGTTCGCCGCCCGGGCCGCGCGCCGCCGGGCCGCCGGCAAGCCGCCGCCGGTGAAGCGGGAGCCCACGCGGGGCCCGGACCACTACCTGGCCCTCGTCTTCTCCGCCTACGCCCGGCTGTGCCTGCGCCTGACCGAGGCCGTCAGCCGCCGGGAGGAGTACGCGGCCGATCTGGTCGCCGCCCGGATCGCCGGACGGGACACCACGGCCGCCGCGCTGCGCCGCATCCCCGCGCTCGAAGCCGCCCACGACCTCTACCTGGACGCATACGCCCTGATGGGCTGGGAGGCCGGCCTGCTGCCGCCCGAGGGGCAGTTCCACGGCGGGCTGGCCCTCCTGCTCGCGGACTCCGCCCGCCGGGCCGAGCTGGAGGCGCTCACCCGGGAGCCCCTGCCCGAGGAGACGTCCGAGGAGAGGTCGCCGTACGACAGTCACCCGCCCACGGCCGACCGCATCGCGGCGCTGGA
>NZ_JBLEBI010000269.1:0-6555 GCF_047340315.1 Streptomyces sp. AF1A | reverse complement strand
TCCGTGTCGTCGCCGTCACCTCCTGCCCGACCGGCATCGCCCACACGTACATGGCGGCCGAGTCCCTTCAGAACGCGGGCCGCGAGGCGGGTGTCGACCTGGTCGTCGAGACGCAGGGCTCGGCCGGCTTCACCCGGCTGGACCCGGCGGTCATCGCGGCGGCGGACGGCGTGATCTTCGCGCACGACGTCCCCGTGCGCGAGAAGGAACGCTTCGCGGGCAAGCCGACCGTCGACGTCGGCGTGAAGGCGGGCATCAACCGTCCCGCCGACCTCATCGCGGAGGTCCGCGAGAAGGCCGCGCGCGGTGAGAAGAGCGCGCCGGCGCCCGCGGGCGGCACGCCGGTCGAACGCGCCGGCGACTCCACCGAGGGCTACGGCACCAAGCTCCGCAAGTGGCTGATGAGCGGCGTGAGCTACATGGTCCCGTTCGTCGCCGCGGGCGGCCTGCTCATCGCGCTGGGCTTCGCGATCGGCGGCTGGCAGATCGCCAAGGCACCCACGGTCATGGACCACTTCGTGTGGACGCAGGCCGACAGCTGGGGCGCCCTGCTCTTCCAGATCGGCCAGGTGGCCTTCAAGTTCCTCGTGCCGGTCCTCGCCGGCTACATCGCCTACGGCATGGCCGACCGGCCCGGCCTGGTCCCCGGTTTCGTCGGCGGCGCGATCGCCCTCGACATCAACGCGGGCTTCCTCGGCGGGCTCGCGGCCGGACTGATCGCCGGCGGTGTGGTGATGGCGATCCAGAGGGTGCGCATACCGGCGGCGCTGCGCGGCATCATGCCGGTGGTGGTGATCCCGCTGATCTCCTCGGTGATCGTCGGGTTCCTGATGTTCGTGGTGATCGGCAAGCCCATCGCCACCGCCCAGCGGGCCCTCACCGACGGGCTGAACGGCCTCACCGGCACCAACGCCATCCTGCTCGGCGCCCTGCTCGGCCTGATGATGTGCTTCGACCTCGGCGGCCCGGTCAACAAGGTCGCCTACACCTTCGCCACCGCCGGCATCGCCGTCTCCAACCCCGGCGACTCCGCGATGAAGATCATGGCCGCGGTGATGGCGGCCGGCATGGTGCCGCCGCTGGCGATGGCCCTGGCCACGACCGTGCGCGGCAAGCTCTTCACCCGGGCCGAGCGCGAGAACGGCAAGGCCGCCTGGGTGCTGGGTGCCTCGTTCATCTCCGAAGGCGCGATCCCGTTCGCGGCGGCCGACCCGCTGCGCGTGATCCCCTCGGCGATGGTGGGCGGTGCGCTCACCGGCGCCCTGTCGATGGCCTTCGGCGCCACTCTGCGCGCCCCGCACGGCGGCATCTTCGTGGTCCCGCTGATCGGCAACGCGTTCCCGTACCTGATCGCCATCGCCGCCGGTGTCTGCGTCAGCACGGCCCTGGTGGTCCTCCTCAAGGGCATGCGCAAGCAGAACCCCGAGGCGACGGCCGCCGATCCGGCCGCGAACGCCACCACGCCCGCGAACGACACCAAGCAGCCGGTGGCGGCCTGATCACCACGCCTGATCGCCACGCCTGATCAGCGCACCGGATCACCGCAGCTTGTCCCTTTGGTGCGCTGTGAGTTGTTCACGGCACCTGCGAGATTCGTCACGGTCCGGGGCCGAAGTCCCGGACCGTGGTGTGTACTGGAGCGCATGCCAGAGCATCTCTCGAGTCTCCAGTTGGCCGGTGTGGCCGTCCTCACCCTGGCCGGTGCGGTCTGGGCGATCGGCGTGGCCCGCCTGCTGCGCCGCTTCCGCGCGGAGGCCCTGCGAGAGTTCCCGGCGCGCCGCCTCGCGGTGCTCCCGCCGCAGCCGCGGACCGGACCCGCACGGGAGTCGGTGGACCTGACCCCGGCGGAACGGGACGCCTTCGCCGGCCTGGTACGGCAGCTCGGCAGGCGCTGACCGAGCGGCCCCGCCGTCACACCGCTCGCGCCCGGGCGTCAGCCCAGCCGTGCCGCGCGCCGCTCCATGGCGTCGCGGGCCGCGGCCTCCGACAGGTACACCTCGCACATGTGCCGGCCGTCCGGCGTCGCCGTGTGCTCGACCTCCCACAGGGAGACCTCGCTGCCGTCCGGCAGCAGGAACACGTGCTCGTACAGCGCGTAGCTCAGCCCCACCCGGCCGGCCCGCCCCGGGCGCCCGAACGCCTGCGTGATCTCGTGCGCGGCCGCCGTCGCCAGCAGGGCCGCCGTCTGGTCACCGGGCCGGTCCGGGTTCTCGGCACGGCGCAGCAGCCGGCGCGCGTGGTCGGGGGAGTCCGCGAAGTCGAACACGTGCCGGGGCTCGGGGATCGCCCACAGCCGCATCAGCGCGGGCAGCTCCCAGTCCGCCGGGTCCGGCGGCAGCCCGAGCCGCGCCGTGGCGGCCTGCAGCTCCTCCTCGTCCGCGTACACCTCGTGCTCCGGGGCGCCGCCCGGCGTGACGTTGTGCACCAGCTCCCACAGCGTGACCGCGGAGCCGTCGGCGAGCAGCCAGGTGTGCCGGTACGTCTCCCGGTGCAGCCCCGCGCTGTGGTGCGCGGAGTGCAGTGAAGCGGCGTGCGCGAGCGCGCTCTCGAGCTGCCCCATCACCTCGTCGGGCAGCTCGAAGGAGTTCAGGGCACGGCCGAGGAGCCGCTCGAGGTGCTCCTCAGGAGACTCGGGCGACTCGGCTGGTTCGTACGCTGCCGTCTCGTACGGAACGCTCAAGGCATCTCCCGGCGTTGCTGCATGTCACCTTGTGGGTGCATACCGTAGCCCCTCGGTCGGACATCATGTCCGGGAACCGAGAAAACGTACGTTGGGAAAACGCGGCGGCCGCGCGAAAAGTTCCCACCCGGCCCCACGTGCCGTCAGAAACCCCTGCGCGGAAGGAACTTCCGGCGGCTCCGGCGCTGCGGGAGGGGTGCCGGCGAGTCGCCGCCGAACCGCATGGCCCGGCCGCCGCGGCACCCCGTACGCCCTGGACGTCCGGCATGCCGCCGCAGCCTCCTGCCGGAGGGTCGAGCCGGTGGGGCAGTCCCGCCGGGCGGGTCGAGCCGGCAGGGCGCTCCCGGCGGACCCGGTCGAGCCGGCACGGCAGTCTCGCCGGAGGGTCGAGCCGGTAGGGCGCTCCCGGCGGACCGGTCGAGCCGGCACGGCAGTCGCGCCGGACGGGCCGAACCGGTAGGGCACTCCTGCCGCACCCGGCACTCCTGACGCACCCCGCGCCCCCCTGCTCCCCCTACGCCTTCCCGTACAACTCCCCGTACGACGGCCACGCTCCTCCCGGCCCGTCGACCGACACGGCCGCGCGCACGGCCCGTACGATCGCGCGGGTCACGAGATCCGCGCCGGCCGCGAGGATGTCGTTGAGCGCCAGCGGATGCGCGTCGAGCGGGCGGGCACCGGTGGCCAGCGCGAACACCGTGTCCCCGTCGTGCAGGAGGTGCACCGGCCGCACGGCGCGAGCGATCCCGTCGTGCGCCGTGCCCGCCAGCTTCTGCGCCTGTGCCTTGGTGAGGTCCGCGTCGGTCGCGACCACCGCGAGGGTCGTGTTGAGCGGCGGCGGCGCGTTCCCGGCCGCGACCTCCTCGAGCCGCCGGCGGGCGGCCTCGTGCACGCGCTGCTCCGGATACTCCACCCGCCCCTGGAACAACTCCCCGTACAGCGCGCCCGTTTCCGGGTCCAGCACCGACCCCGCGGCGTTCGCGACCACCAGCGCCGCCACCGTGATCCCCGAGCCCAGCACCGTGCTCGCGGTGCCCACTCCGCCCTTGAGCCGCCCTGCCACGGCGCCCGTGCCGGCGCCCACGCAGCCCTCGGGCACCGGGGCGCCCGGCGCAGACGCCGCCGCGGCCTCCACCGCGGCGCGCCCCGTCGCCGCGTCCGGCCGCGCCCGGAAGTTCCCTCCGCGTCCCAGGTCGAAGACGCACGCGGCAGGCACCACCGGCACCACGTGCGCCGGATCCGGACCCACCGGCACGCCCCGCCCCTGCTCCTCCAGCCAGGCCATCACCCCGGACGCCGAGTCGAGCCCGTAGGCGCTGCCCCCGGTGAGCACGACCGCATCGACCCGCTGGACCACGTTGCGCGGGTCGAGCGCGTCGGTCTCCTTGGTGCCGGGCCCGCCGCCGCGCACGTCCACGGCGGCGACGGCACCGCCCTCGGGAGCGAGGACGACCGTGGTGCCGGTGAGCCGGCCGTTCCCGGCGCGGGTGGCGTGCCCCACGCGCAGTCCGGCGACGTCCGTCAGTGCGTCAACTGTCATGGGGGCCAGTCTGGCCCAGCCCGAGCGTCTCCGAAGGGCTCAGCCGGCCGAGGCGGAGGTGCTCACCGGGCGTGCCCGGCTCGCCGTCCGCGCCGTCAGGATCACCCCGGCCGCCACCGAGGCCGAGCAGACCAGTCCCGCCGCGAACACCGCCCAGCCGCCCAGGAAGGTGCAGCAGATCACCAGCAGCGCCGTGACCGGCAGCACCAGCTGCTGGGCGATGCCGAACTTGAAGTGCCGCGAGTGCAGGGCCCAGACGGTCAGCAGATACAGCGCCGTGGGCAGGGTCACGGCCGCCGAGGCGGACAACGTGGACAGGTGCGCGGTGCCGACGGCCTCCTCCACGGCCACCTCCAGGCCCGCGCCGATCGCCGCGGCCGAGGCGAAGATCAGGTAGTGGCCGTAACCCCACAGGAACGACTGCCGGTTGGAGCGCAGGTGGCCGTGGATGGGGACCACGAAGTAGATCCACCAGGCGGAGAAGACGATCAGGAGCCCGCCCGCCGCGATGGGCAGCAGCGCATCCAGGGCGCCGTGCTCGTCCACGGCCGACTTCACCGCCGCCGTGGCGGCGGCGATCGTCTCGCCGAGCACGATGATCGTGAACAGGCCGTACCGCTCGGCGATGTGGTGCGGATGCCAGGAGGTTGTGTGGGCCCGCTCGGCGTACAGCGGCACGCACATCTCCGCGAGCGCCATCACCAGGAACACCCAGAGCCGGGCCGGCTGGGGCAGCACCACCAGGCCCAGCCAGCCGATCTGGCACAGCAGCACGCCGCACGCGTACCGGAGCGCCATGGATCTCTCCGCGCCCTCGGCCGAACGGGCGGCTCTCAGCCACTGCGAGGCCATCGCCAGCCGCATGATCACGTAGCCGATCCAGACCACCAGGTAGTCGTGGTGCTGGAAGGCCTGGGAGATGCCGGCGGCCAGCACCAGGACACCGGCGATCTGCACCAGGGTGACGACCCTGTAGAGCACGTCGTCGTTGTCGTACGCGGAGGCGAACCAGGAGAAGTTCATCCAGGCCCACCAGATGGCGAAGAACTGGATGGCGTAGTTGAGGATCCCGCTGCCCGCGTGCCCTGCCGCGACGGCGTGCACCAGTTGCACACCGGCCTGGGCGATCGCCACGACGAAGCACAGGTCGAAGAAGAGCTCCAGCGGCGAGGAGACCCGGTGCGACTCCCCGCGCCCACGCGCGGTGAGGCGCCGCAGGGGACCGGAGGGCGGGGGCGCGCCCGGCGAGGGGGGCGCCGGAGCGGAACTCGACGTCATGACACCCAGGACAGCAGAAAACCGCCTTCGCAGCAGGCCTGACGCGGGCACGGGCACGCGGGCGGGCACGGTCCCGCGGGAGCGGGGCGCCCGTGCCGGGGCCGTACCCTTGAGACATGAGTACCGCCCCCGCACCCGAGCCGCGTGACCCGAGGCCCGCGCTGGTCTTCGACGACCCGCTGGACCAGCAGTCCTCGGACGACACCGACCGCGGGTGGGGCGAGCGGCCGGAGGGCGACAGCGCCGCCGACCTCAAGCGCTTCCTCGACGAGAAGCCGCCCCACCACCTGTGAACCGCCCGCGACAGCGCCGCTAGCGCTCGCCGTACCCGGACCCGCGCTGCGCGACCAGCGCGTCGCGGATCTCCTTGAGCACCTCCAGCTCGGTCACCTCCACGACCTCCTTCGCACCCTCCCGCGCCGCCCTGCGCTCCGCCTGCCGGGCCAGGAACCTGGACATCGGCAGGACCATCAGGAAGTACACCACCGTCGCGGTGATCAGGAAGTTCAGCGTGGAGCCCAGGACCGAGCCCCACATCAGCCGGATGCCGTCCGTCCCGTGGCAGGAGGAGCTCAGGCACGAGCTGTAGTTGTCCAGGTTCTGCGTGCCGATCGCGCCGACCAGCGGGTTGATGATGCCCTTCACCACCGAGTTGACGATGTTCGTGAAGGCCGCGCCGATGACCACCGCGACTGCCAGATCGACGACGTTGCCGCGCATCAGGAAGGCCTTGAAGCCCTGCCAGACGCCCGCTTCGTGCTTCGCGCTCACCTCGGGGACTCTCCTCGCATGCACAGGTTGTGGAACGAAACGCTCCGCAACCTACGGCACCGTACGGCCATTGTGGGGAATTCCGTCGACCGAATGTGGGACTTGACGGCGAGCCGCCGACGAAACGACCGGCGCGGTTCAGCACAGCGTCACCGCCAGCCGCGCCGTGGCGCTCGCCCCGACCAGGCGTGCGGCCGTGGCCCTGGGCACCGACAGCACGACCAGCGCCCCGCTCCCGATGGCGCCGTCCAGCGGCTCCGGCACGTCCGTCACCCGCGCGTCGCGC
>NZ_JBLEBI010000268.1:0-6659 GCF_047340315.1 Streptomyces sp. AF1A | reverse complement strand
TTAACTACTCACGCGTATGTCCACGCACAAGACCGGCCCTCTTGTGCGGGTGCCCCGGGGCGTGCTCCCCACGCCCCGACACCCCCGCCCGGTACGTCCCCACCGACGCCCCGGTAACCACTACCGTCGAGGGTGACGACGAGACGTACAGCGCCGTGCGTCTCACCCCGCGATGCGTCCGAGGTGGAATGTGAAGGCGATCCGTCGGTTCACCGTCCGTCCCGTTCTCCCCGAACCCCTCCGGCCGCTGAGCGACCTGGCGCGCAACCTGCGCTGGTCCTGGCATGCGGAAACACGCGACCTGTTCCAGTCCGTCGACCCCGAGGCCTGGGCCGCCGCCGGGCGCGACCCGGTGCGGCTGCTGGGCCGGGTGCGCCCGGCACGGCTCGCCGAGCTGGCCGGGGACCGGCGGTTCCTGCGCCGCCTGACCGCGGTCGCCGACGACCTCGACGACTATCTGACCGGCGACCGCTGGTACCAGGCGCAGGCCGCGGGCCTGCCCGCCGCCGTCGCCTACTTCTCACCCGAGTTCGGCATCACGGCCGCGCTGCCCCAGTACTCCGGCGGCCTCGGCATCCTCGCCGGCGACCATCTGAAGGCGGCCAGCGACCTCGGCGTGCCGCTGATCGGGGTCGGCCTGCTGTACCGGCACGGCTACTTCCGGCAGACCCTGTCCCGGGACGGCTGGCAGCAGGAGCACTACCCGGTGCTCGACCCCAACGAACTCCCCGTCACCCAGCTGAAGGAGCCCGACGGCACCCCCGCGCAGGTCTCCCTCGCGCTGCCGGGCGGCACGGCGCTGCACGCCCGGATCTGGGTGGCGCAGGTGGGCCGGGTACCGCTGCTGATGCTGGACTCGGACGTGGAGGGGAACGACCCCGGCGAGCGCGGGGTCACCGACCGGCTCTACGGCGGCGGCAGCGAACACCGGCTGCTGCAGGAGATGCTGCTCGGCATAGGGGGCGTGCGGGCGGTGCGGACGTACTGCCGGCTCACCGGGCACCCCGAGCCGGAGGTGTTCCACACCAACGAGGGCCACGCGGGCTTCCTGGGCCTGGAGCGGATCTCCGAACTGTGCGAGCGGGGGCTCGACTTCGACGCCGCGCTGGAGGCCGTGCGCGGCGGCACGGTGTTCACCACGCACACCCCGGTACCGGCCGGCATCGACCGCTTCGACCGGGAGCTGGTCGCCCGCCACTTCGGCCCCTGCGCCGAGCTGCCCGGCATCGACGTGCAGCGGATTCTCGCGCTGGGCATGGAGACCTACCCGGGCGGCGAGCCGAACCTGTTCAACATGGCCGTCATGGGCCTGCGGCTGGCCCAGCGGGCCAACGGCGTGTCGCTGCTGCACGGCCAGGTCAGCCGGGAGATGTTCGCGGGACTGTGGCCGGGATTCGACGCCGAGGAGGTGCCGATCACGTCCGTGACCAACGGGGTGCACGCACCCACCTGGGTCGCCCCGGAGGTGCTGCGGCTCGGCGCCCGCCAGATCGGCGCCCAGCGGGCCGAGGACGCGATGACCGTCGGCGCCTCCGAGCGCTGGGACGCGGTCGCGGACATCCCCGACCAGGAGATCTGGGAGCTGCGCCGCACCCTGCGCGAGCAGCTGGTGCTGGAGGTGCGCGACCGCCTGCGCGCCTCCTGGCGGCAACGCGGCGCCGGAAACGCCGAGTTGGGCTGGATCGAGGGCGCCCTGGACCCGGACGTGCTGACCATCGGCTTCGCGCGCCGGGTGCCGTCGTACAAGCGCCTGACCCTGATGCTCCGCGACCGCGACCGCCTGATGGAGCTGCTGCTGCACCCGGACCGCCCGATCCAGATCGTGGTCGCGGGCAAGGCGCACCCGGCGGACGACAGCGGCAAGCGCCTGGTCCAGGAACTGGTCCGCTTCGCCGACGACCCGCGCGTGCGCCACCGCATCGTCTTCCTGCCCGACTACGGCATGGCGATGGCGCAGAAGCTCTACCCCGGCTGCGACGTCTGGCTGAACAACCCGCTGCGCCCGCTGGAGGCCTGCGGCACGAGCGGCATGAAGGCGGCCCTGAACGGCTGCCTGAACCTCTCGGTCCTGGACGGCTGGTGGGACGAGTGGTTCCAGCCGGACTTCGGCTGGGCCATCCCCACGGCGGACGGCACGGGCACGGACGCCGACCGCCGCGACGACATCGAGGCGGCGGCGCTCTACGACCTGCTGGAGCAGCGGGTCACCCCGCGCTTCTACGAGCGCGGACGCGGCGGCCTGCCCGACCGCTGGATCCAGATGGTCCGCCAGACCCTCACCCTGCTCGGCCCCAAGGTGCTGGCCGGCCGCATGGTCCGCGAGTACGTCGACCGCCTCTACACCCCCGCCGCCCAGTCCCATCGCGCCCTCACCCCGGACACGTCCCGGGACCTGGCCGCATGGAAGGCCAGGGTGCGGGCCGCCTGGTCCGGCGTGAGCGTCGACCACGTCGAGACGACCGCGACGACGGCCACGGCGGAACTGGGCACGACGGTGGGTCTGCGCGTGCGCGTGGGGCTGGGCGAGCTCACCCCCGACGACGTCGAGGTCCAGGCGGTCTCCGGCCGCGTCGACGCGCAGGACCGCATCGCCGACGCGGCGGTCGTCCCGCTGAAACCGGCGGGCGCCCCCGACCTGGAGGGCCGCCTGCTGTACGAGGGCCCCCTCTCCCTCGACCGCACCGGCCCCTACGGCTACACCGTCCGCATCCTCCCGGCGCACAGGTTGCTGGCGTCGAGCGCGGAGATGGGGCTGGTGGCGGTGCCGTCCGAGGAGGTGGTGGAGGGGGCGGGGGTGTTGCTGCGGTAGCCGCTGGCGCGGGCCGCGCTACGAGGCATACGTCAGGCCCTCTTCGTCAAGGCCTCTTCTTCCGGGCCTCATGAAGAGGTTGAAGGATGCCCAGGAGATGCAGGGGGACCTATTCGGCGATGCCTCGGGTGAGCAGGACGAGGGTGACGAAGGCGCGGTACAGGCGGACCGGATCGTCGTCCGTGAGGCGGACGGTCAGCTCGTCGTCGCGGGCCACGCCGTTGATCCAGGTCGCCATCTCGGCCAGATCGGCGTTGCGGAAGCGGACGGTCAGCGTGGCGGGCAGGTCGATCGCGGGCGGCCGGGCGTCCGCCAGTTGCCGCACCGCGGCATCGGCGGCCTGCCTGATCACGTCGCGGGCCTGCTCCGGATGCATGCTGTCGGCGGCGAAGCGGGAGACCGAGTTCTTCACCACCGCCGCCCTGATCCCGGGGCAGAAGGGCTCTGCCTGTGCGGCGGTGACGTCGTCACCGGTGACGAGCACGACCGGGACCTGGTACCCCAGCGCGACCAGGGCGTTGATCCCGGCCTCTCCGGTCGGCACGCCGTTCAGCCGGACCTCGGCGATCGCGCGCGGGTTGTACGTGTGCGACAGCGTGGCCGGGGCGCCGGACATGGAGCCGTGGTACGCGACGAAGAAGACGGCGTCGAACGACGCGTCGAGCCCCTGCATCATGTACAGCGGCTTGTGCCGGCCGGACAGGTAACGCGCCCGGTGTGCAAGGCGGTCCGGCCGCAGGTTCGACATAGCCGAGTGCGAGTCGTTGACCAGGAACTCCCCCGCGCCGGCTGCCGCCGCACCCTCGATCGCCGCGTTGACCTCGTGCTCCAGCAACTCCCGGTAGTGGCCGTACTCCGGGCCCGACGGCCGGCACTGATCCCAGTCGACGATCCCTGCCACGCCTTCCATGTCCGAAGAGACGAAGACCTTCATCCGTGTGCCACCTCGACATCCCTCGCTGGTTGATGCGTTCAGTGGCAGATCATCGACCGTGCCGGGGAAGTCCGGTAGTGGACGCGCGCCTGGTCCGCCACAGCGATTGCGGCGCCTGACGCAGGCCCGGCTCGGCGCGCCGACCGTCCCCGGTCATCCATGACCTGCCGAGTCGGCCTTCCGGATCGGGTTACGCGCAATGCTGTCCTGCCCCGGGGAGCGACGGAAGTGGGGAGCGCTAAGACGTCGCCGGTGACTCGGACGCCTCCTTCAGGGCATCGATGAAGAGGGCGAACGATCCGGCCGGGACGGTGAGGGGGCCTATGGCCGGGTCCTTGGAATCGCGGATGGCTATGCGGGTGGGGCGGGTGGCGATCTCTACGCAGTTGTTGCCGTCATCCGGGCCCGAGTAGGACGACTTCCGCCAGTTGTCCATGGGTGCCTCACAGCTCCTTCGCCAGCCGGTGGATGAAGTCACGCGACCGTTCGGGGTCGAGCGACACGGCCTCCACCTTACGGAAGCGCGTTCGAAAGGCGCTGAGCTGCGCTTCGGAGTCGATGAAGGCAGAGCCATGGGGGACGTCACGCACCACGGTGTCCAGCTTGGGAACGAGGCCTCCGGCGTAGACCATGGCGCTCGAAGCGCTGGCGAAGCCGTCCAGGTCGAAGGGGATGACGCGCACGGTGATGTTGTCAGCCTCGGAGACCTCCAGGAGCTTGGCGAGCTGCGCCCGAGAGGCGGCGCGGTCGCTGACGCCACGGACGCGACGGAGTTGTTCGACGCGGAGTGAGAGCGTGGCCGTCGGGCGGTTTAGGAGCCACCCGGCCAGGCTGGTGCCGGAACCGGGAACCTTTGCCCTGGTTGCGTAGGCTGGGTCGCCTGGGGCGGGGAGGGTGGGCATGGCGCTGAGGCCGTCGATTGACGAGGCCGTGGGGCTGCTGGAGGCAGAACTCCGAACGGGACAGCAGACGACTGCATGCCTGGGCGCGGAGGACGTGTGGGAAGCCTTCCTGCGTTTCGGTCGACACTTGTTCGACGTCTCTGATGTCCCTGACGGTGATGGGCTCCTTTTCCAGTACGGGACCTACTCGTTCGACGGTCGTCCGACGTTCATGGTGGACCTTGCACGTCAGTTCGCAGTTACCGATGTCAATGGTGATCACGGTCATTACGTGCAGCTGCACTGCGAGATCCGCTTCGGACCGGAGCCCGCCCTGCAAGTCTTGGGAAGCTTCCACTCGTGGTTCTTCCTGCCGAAACCCCCGATTTCTCCGCCGCTCATGCCACCTTCCGCGCAGGCAGCGTACGGGTCATGGGCGTCGATACCGACACCTCCCGAACCGCGCCGCGCCGTCCGGTCGGCTCCGTGGACCCCCTCATGCCGTAGCCCTGCTGGCCGCCAGCCACGGGTCACGCGCGGCCAGCCGAGATGCCCTCTGCTTCCTCGAATGGCGCGTATCCCAGTTCCGGTGCGTGTTGCTTAATCTTCGGTCTCAACAGCTGTTATAACGACACCCTTCTTGAGGTCAATAAATTCCCTGCTCGAAAAGTGCACCTTGGCGCTGTGTGGCGGTTCCAGGAAGTCGACTGGCCGCTCGTAACGGTGAATCCAGTCAAGTGTTAGACGTGAGTGGTTGCCGCCGCCATCGACGCCTGGCAATGATACGAATTGCTGACCGGTGCGCGCGATGCCTCCTACGCACCGAACAATGCAAACGGCGGTAGTTACGCTATTCTCTTCCATCGAATAAATCTGCAGCTGTGCTGCATAATTGTCATCCACGCCTGTAAGCCTCTGCCACGAATTGCTTTATCTGTTCTGGTGAGAGTTTCGGTATGTCCCATTCTAGCCTCGATCTTGCATGAGGGTCCGTCAGCTTGCTGACGGACCCTCATGCAAGATCGAGGCTAGCTCGTTGATCACGTCGTACAGAGAGGAGAGCTGATGGTCGGCTCGTCGCATGAGGCGCTGCACCGGATCTTCCAGAAGGATCCGACGCTGCTGACGAAGGCCTTACAGAAGGTGCTGCACGTGCCCTTCCCTTAGGGCTGTCCCGTAAATGATCTTTGACGTGTGTGTTGGCCTGCTGGTTTCTGCGTCACCCGGCAAGGACGAGGTTGTGCAGGCGGGCGATGCCGAGCATGGCGTGGTGAATGCCGTCGCCTTTCAGTCGGCAGTCGCGAAGGATCTTCCAGCCCTTCATACGGGCGAAGACGTGCTCCACGCGGGCACGGACTTTGCGGTGGGAGGCGTTGTGCTCCTCCTTCCAGGCCGGGAGTTTGCTCTGGCCTTTTTCGCGGCGGTGCGGGATGACCAGGCCGGTGCCGCGGTAGCCGCCGTCTGCGATGACTGTGGTCTTGCCGACGGCGTGTTTCGCGCCGGACAGCTTGCACGCCGTGCAGTCGTTGCGGTTGCCGGGGACCGGCCGGCCGACCGCGACGACGAGCCGGGTGTCGGCGTCGATGACGACCTGGTGGTTGGTGGAGTACCGGTAGTTCTTGGACTGCTCGGCGATGGCATGGTCGCGGGTGGGGACCAGGGTGCCGTCCACGATCAGCACGGTGTCCTTGCGGAACCGCTTGCGCTGCTGGAGCGCGAGAGCGGGCCCGAGGTGGTCGATGATGCGATCGGCCGCCGACTTGGACACCCCGAACAGCGGGGCCAGTTGGCGCAGGGTCAGGTTCGTGCGCCAGTACGCGGCGACCAGGAGCACGCGGTCCTCCAGGGGCAGGCTCCAGGGCCGGCCCTTGCGCACCGGATCCGCACCCTCACGCCGCAACGCGGTGATCAGCTTGCCGAACTGACGCGGACTCAGCCCGGTGAACGGGGCTATCCAGGACGGCTCCGACGCCGTGATCACACCAGCCACGGCAAGATCATCTCACCCGTGACCAGCAGTTACGGGACAGCCCTT
>NZ_JBLEBI010000267.1:0-6667 GCF_047340315.1 Streptomyces sp. AF1A | reverse complement strand
CGCCCCGCCCGCCGCCACGCTGTCCCCCACCGCGTCGCCGACGGCCACCGGCGCCGACCCGGACGGCCCCGGCACGCTCCGCCAGGGCGACACCGGACCCGAGGTCACCGACCTGCAGGAACGCCTCCTGCGCATCCCCGACGTCTACCACGACGGCTCGACCAGCGGCGTCTACGACGCCACGCTCACCGCGGCCGTGGCCCGTTTCCAGCTCTGGTACGGCATCAGCGGCGACGAGACCGGGGTCTACGGCGACGACACGCGCCGCGCACTGGAGTCGCGGACCAGCCCCGACGACGGTTCGTGAGCGGCGCGCGGGGAACACCGGGGGGCACGGGAGGAGGCGGGCACACCGGCGCCCGATGTGGTGAGCTGAGGCCGGGAGCCGGATCGGGCTGGGCCGACGCCGGGACCGCGGCGGCGGTGGACGGGAGCGGAGCGGCATGGCGGTTGCTCAGGGCAGTGAGGACGCGGTCGGCACGCGGGACGCGGTCGGCGCGGAGGACGCGGACGGCTTCTTCCACCGGCTCGACCCCGACATGTGCGTGGTCACTGCGGCGGCCGGCGGCGAGCGCGCCGGCTGCCTCGTCGGCTTCGCCTGCCAGTGCTCCATCCGGCCGCCCCGGTTCGCCGTCTGGCTGTCCAAGGCGAACCGCACCTACCGCGTGGCGAGGGCCGCCCAGTGCCTGACGGTGCACCTGCTCACCCGCGAGCAGCGCGAGCTCGCGGAGCTCTTCGGCGGCCGGACGGGCGACGAGGTCGACAAGTTCGCGGGGCTGGACGTGGCCGAGGGGCACGGCGGCGCGGTCGTCCTCAAGGACGCGGCGGCCTGGTTCGTGGGCACCATCCTGCACCGCACCGACGGCGGCGACCACGTCGGCTTCGTGCTCGATCCGGTGCAGTGGGGCCAGGGACGCGAGGGGCAGCTGCTGCGCCTGTCCGACGCGGCCGGCATCGAGGCGGGCCACCCCGTGGACTGACCAGGCCCGAACGCCGGGCGGCGACCTCGGCGTTCGCCGTCCACGGACGCCGCCCGCTACCCGCCCGGCCCCTGCGCGGCCGTCGCCTCGACAGCGTTCGCCCCGTGCTCCTCGTCCCCCTCGTGCTCCTCGTCCCGCTCGTGCTCCTCGTCCCGCTCGTGCTCCTCGTCCCCCTCGTGCTCCTCGTCCCCCTCGTGCTCCTCGTCCCCCTCGTGCTCCTCGTCCCCCTCGTGCTCCTCGTCCCGCTCGTCCTCCGTGGGCAGTCCGATGTCCAGGACGCAGACGTCGTCGCGGCGTTCGTCGCCGACCATGGCGGCGAGCACGGCCTCCAGAGAGCCGGATGCGCCGAGGCCGTGCGTGCGTACGGCCTCGGCGAGGCGGGCGAAGCCCGCGTCCAGGCGCTCGCCGGGGCGCTCGACGAGACCGTCGGTGTAGAGCAGGACGCGGTCGCCCGGCTCGAGGCCGAGCACCGCCGACTCGTAGACGGGGGAAGCGCTCGCGCCGAGCAGCAGGCCGCCGGGGCGGTCGAGGAAGCGGACCTCGCCCCCGCGCACCAGCAGCGGCGGCGGGTGCCCGGCCTGCGCCCAGGTCAGCGCGTGCTGTTCGGGGTCGTAGCGGGCGAGGACCATGGTGGCGGTGGTGTGGCTGTCGGGGGAGTGCAGCAGCAGACGGTTGAGCCGCGCCAGCGCCCCGGTCAGTGAGGAACCGGTGCTGACCATGCCCTTCGCGGTGAACCGGAGCTGGGCCATCGTGGCCACCGCGTCGATGCCGTGCCCCGCCACGTCTCCGATCACGAACAGGGCGTCGGAGTCGGGCAGTTCGATCGCGCTGAACCAGTCGCCGCCGACATGGATCCCGGACTGCGCGGGCAGGTAGGCGACCTCGACGCGCAGCCCGGCCAGGCGCCGGGGCTTGTCGGGCAGCGGCAGCAGGGCGTGCTGCAGCCGGGCCGCCAGGGCCCGTTCGGCCTGCAGGATGCCGCGCTGCAGGAGCACTGCGCGCTCGCTCTGCACCAGGGCGAGTTCCGCGCTGCGCTGCGCGGTGAGGTCCTGTACAAATCCATGCACCTCGACCGGGACGCCGTCCGGCTGTGTGACGGCCTCCGCGACCATCCGCAGGTGTCGCACGCCCTCGGGCGTCCCGACGCGGAACGGTACGTCGAACGCCCGGGTCCGGCCGACGAGTTCGGTGATCGCGCGGGCCAGCGGCGCCGCGTCCTCCGGCAGTGCCAGGTCCGGCAGCCGCTCCAGCCGGAGCGGCCCCTGCTCCGTGCCCCGGCCGAGCAGGGCGTACGCCTGCGGGGACCAGGAGATCTCCTGGGTGCGCAGATTCCACGTGGCCCAGCCGAGGTTGCCGAGCCGCTGCACGTCGGAGAGCAACTGCTCCTGCCGCTCGGCGGGGTGGTGCCGCACTCAGGTCACCAGCAGGCCGTCGCCCAGCGGCGCCGCCCGCACCGAGTACGTGCCGCTCACGGCCGCGCCGTCGGACACGTCCCGGTAGGCGAACGGCTCGCCCTCGAACGGCACCCCGGTCTCCAGCGCCTCCAGACAGCCCCGCCACAGCGGTTCGCCCGCCACGCACGGGTAGCTCTCCAGAATGCGCTTGCCGACCATCTCCAGGCCGGTGCGCCCGAACACGTCGACCGCCTCGGCCGTGGCCGCGTCGATGCGGTAGTCCTCCACCTCCCCGGCGGTGGAGCGCAGCGGTGTGAGCAGGATCGCGGCACCCGGCAGCGCGTCGAACACCGCCTGCACGGCTTGGGAGATGCCGCCCTCGGCGTGGTGCTCCCGCGGCGCGTCGAAGGCCCGCAGCCGGCCCGCGCACAGCCGCGCCACGGCCCGCAGCAGCGCGCGCTCGCGCGGCTCGAACGGTCCGTCGCACCGGCGCAGCAGGCCGAGAGCGACTCGGGCGGTGTCCCCGGTCGGCACGGGCAGCCACACCCGGCTGGCCCACCGGTCGGGCGGGTTCCCGATCAGCAGGTACCGCGTGCGGTCAGTGGCCAGGTCCTCCAGCCACAGGGGCCCGCCCGTCGACAGGGCGCGGAGCGCGGCCACCCCGCTCAGCGGGGGCACGTGCCGCCACTGGGCGGCGAACGTCGCGTCGATGCCGGCGTGGCCGATCAGCCCGAGGCCGCCCTCAGCCCGCCGCTCGTAGATCAACACGGCGTCGGTGCGCACCTCGGACCCCAGGTGGTCCAGCAGGCATCCGGCCAGTTCGTGCGGTGAGCCGACCCGGACCAGGTCCCGGCCGATGCGGCCCAGCACCTGCGTCATGTCCCCGCTGCCGCCGGCCCCGCCCTCCCGGGACCCGGCGGCCGCGGGTGGTGCCGCGGGCACCGCCGGTGCCGGGGCGGGCTGTGTACGGGGCGGCACCGCGCCCAGCGTGATCCAGCACTGTTCGAGCACGGTGCGGTTGCCGGCCTTGGCGCGCTGCACCAGTTCCTCGTGCGCTGCGTCCGGTGTGCACCCGGTGATCGCCATGAGGACACCCCTGGCCCGCTCCAGCACCGCCGACGTCGCGGACAGGTCTCGGAGCCGTTCCAGCTCCGCGCGCTGACGGGCCACGACCTTGGCCAACGCCGACACCTCGGCGCCGGTGCCGGAGTCCATGGAAGACACGGACTCGCTCGTCACGCGATGAGCATCGCACATCCGGCCCCTTGGATCACTCGTCTGCCGGGTCGGATCGATCCGGGACGCACGCCTCGTTCCCGCGAACGGGGCGGATCAGGCGGAAGGGGCGAGCGCGTACCGATGCCGCGTCCGGGGCGGCCACGGCGTCCGGTCGCTCAGCGGCTGGTGCCGCGTCCGGCCAGCGCCTCCGTCACGACCCGGACACTGCGCGCGATGTGCTGCAGTTGCAGCACCTCCGCCGCGTAGAGCTTGATCGTGTGCTCGATGACCGACTCGGGCAGCCCGAGCATGGGCAGTTCGGCCCGTGCGGTCTGCAGGGCGGTCCGGGCCACCCGGATCTCCTGCTGCACCTGGATCTGGGCGTGCCGCGCGAGCAGCACGGGGTGCCGGATCAGGGCCGGATAGCTGGCGTAGCGCGCGGGGATCAGTTCCCGCAGCCACTTGGCCGCCGAGCGCTCCCAGTCGTACGAGCCCGGCGTCTTGACCTGGCAGGGCCAGTCGGGGCTGATGCGCGTGCTGGTCAGGGGCATGTTCTTCGCTTCCGGTGTGCGTCGTCGTGAGGGTGGTCCGACGGGTGTGGGGCGGCCCCGGCCTAGGGGATGACCGGGGCCGCCACGGACGCGGCGCGTGGGCGCCGCGTCACCGAACACCCGGCTCGCCGACGTGGGTAGGAAACGGCGGCTGCGGGTGTCCGTGCGGGTGCCCCGGGCGTAGGGAGCCGGCGCTGGGTGGAGCGTGCGTGCGCATGGGCGGTCCGTCGGCTTTCTCGGGGCGGCGTGCGAGCGGTGAAACCGCGGGTGCGGAAGGTGCCCGGAGTGAGCCGGGCGGGATCCGTCAGCAGAGTATTTATATATACCGACTGGTTTGCAAGACGCATGAAAACATTCATGCGCGAAATGCGGTGAATGATCCCCTGCGTCGGGTCGCGGACCGAGGAATCCTCATCGGTGGCGACCGGTGTGGAAGGGTGGGCGCCGGTACCCACCGGCGTCGAAGGACCGGTGCCGAGGACCGGTGCCGAGGGAGCGGCGTCGAAGGACCGGTGCCGAGGGACCGGCGGCTCGGTCCCTGAGGGCCCGGGCCCCCGTCCCTGAGCGGCTCAGTCCCTGAGGAAGAACTGGTGCTGCTCCGAGAGGTGCTCGTACTTCTCCAGGCGGGCCTGGGTGCGCTCCGGATCGGCGTCCGTCATGGCCTGCAGCAGCGCGGCGGCCATCACGCCGGGCGCCGCGTAGGAGTCGAAGACCAGCCGCGAGCCGGTGCCGGTGGCGAAGGTGACGTCGGCCTCGTCGGCCACCTCCCCGAGCGCCAGGTCGGTCACCAGGGCGACCTTCAGGCCGGCGCCGCGCGCCACCCGGACCGCCTGCAGCGTCTCCTGCGAGTGCCGGGGCATGGCGAACGCCAGCACCCAGCTGCCGCCGGCCTCGCGGGCCTGCAGCAGCGCGTCGTAGGCGACGCTCCCGCCCCGCGTCACCACCCGTACGTCGGGGTGGATACGGCGCGCCGCGTATCCGAAGTACTCCGCCAGCGACTCCGAGATGCGCAGGCCCAGCACGGTCAGCGGGGTGGAGCGGGACAGCTCGCGGCCGACGTGGATGACCCGGTCCGGGTCGGCGAAGTCGCGCCGCAGGTTCTCCAGGTTCTGGATCTCGGCGTCGACGGCCGCCTGGAGCTCGTTGGCGCGGTTCTCCTCGCCGGGCCCGCCCGCCAGGGTGCTCAGCGCGATCGACTGCAGCTTCTCGCGCAGCGCCGGGTAGCCGCTGAAGCCGACGGCGGAGGCGAAGCGGGTGACGGAGGGCTGGCTGACCCCGACCCGGTCCGCCAGCTCGGTGATCGACAGGAACGCGGCCTCGGTGATGTGCTCGATCAGGTACTGGGCGATGCGGCGCTGACCGGGCGACAGCCGGGGGCCGTCGAAGAGTTCTCGCAGCCGGGAGGTCGGGGCGGGCTCGGCCTCGGGTGCGGTCTTGCCCGAGGTGATCGCTGATGCCTGTGCGCGGGCCTGCTGCGGCGACGACACCGGTCCGCCTCCTTTTTCTGCCACAAGCACTCAACATAGCTCACCGGCGGCTGTGACCAGCGGGTTGAGGAGGGAGCTCACCGCCGGTAGAGCGTGATCGAGTGGCCCACCTCGTCGACCGGCCGGCTGCTGTCGATCAGCCGGGCGAGCGCGCCGCGCGCCTTCGCGGCCGCCGAGTCCGACACCACCAGCAGGCCGTGCACGCGACCGGGGGGCACGGTGCGCGGATCCCGGGCGTGGATGCCGTAGTACGACGGCACCCCGCTGCCCTTGTACACCAGCCACACCCGCTCGCCCGGATACCGCTGCCGGAGCCGGTCGGCGAGCCGGCCCAGGTCCTGTCCCCAGTCCACGTTGGAGTCGTGCAGCAGCCGGTGGGTGTTCGCCGGGCCGCCGAACGCCTCGTTGGAGTAGGGCAGGTAGTACGGGAACGTCCGCAGCGAACTCACCGCCACGAGCAGCACCAGCGCGGCCGTCGCCCCGGGCGCCCACAGCCGGCCCAGTCCCGGCACGAGGGCCGCCGCCACCGCGAGGAACATGGGCACGAACAGCGCGTAGCGGGTGCCGAAGTCCCGCGCTCCGGTCATCGCCGCGGCCAGCAGCACCACGGGCGGCAGCAGCAGATACGGCGCCGCCGGCCGCAGCCTGCGCAGCGCCACGGCCGCCACGGCACCGGCCGTGCCGAGGGCCAGCAGCCCCAGCGGCGTCTTCACCAGCAGCGCGGCCGGCAGGTAGTACCAGAGCGAGCCGGTGTACAGGTGCCCGAACAGAAAGCCCTGCCAGGGCTGGTTCTCCAGACCGAACTGCACCCGCATCCCGGCCCGGTAGGCCGGGGGCAGCGGCATCAGGTCCACCAGCCGCCCGCGCAGCCCGTGCAGGGCCGGTACGGCCTCGGCGGGGTCGAACCGCAGCCGCGGATCGACCGCCAGATAGGCCAGCCACACGACGGCGACCGCCACCACCGCCACGACCGCCGCACCGGCGAACGCCGACAGCACGGTCCGGCGCCGCCCCGCACCGGCGAGCGCGCGGACCCG
>NZ_JBLEBI010000266.1:0-6705 GCF_047340315.1 Streptomyces sp. AF1A | reverse complement strand
ACCGGGTGCTGCTCGGGGGGCGCACGATTGTCGGGCGGCCGGAGCCCTATGTCCACGGTGTCGCGGAGGTTCTCGAGGAGAGGGCCCGGCGGGAGGGGGTGCTCGGGGGGACGGTGGAGGTTCGGGTCGCGCCCCGCGGGGACCGGGTGGTGGCCGAGGGAGCCGCGCAGCTGCTGCTGGCGCCGTTGTTCGGGCGGGGGGACGGGTGACGGCTGGGCTTGCGCGGGGAGGGGATACCTCCCCGCGGCACGACAACGGCTGACGGCAGCGGCGGCCGGTCGACGGCGTTCGGCGCCACTGCCCGCCGCGGCGGAGTTTCGGCGCAATCAGCTCGCGTTGCGCCAGACGGGTGATGTTGGCCGATCTGGCGGTGGGGGTGTTTGTGGCGGGGGGTACCTGATTGGTATGAGAACCGTTCTGGGGCTGGTGGGAGCTGTTGGGCTGTGCCTCGCGGTGTCGGGGCCGGCGTTCGGCGGGGCCGGAGCCGAGCAGGCGCGCAGTGCGTACTGCGGGACCGACCCGGCCTCCGGGCTCGGGGTGCTGGCCGCCGGGAACGTGGACTGTGGTTCCGCGTTGCAGGTGGCGGCCGGCTACACCAAGGCGTGGCACGGCAGGGCGGGCACGCCCGTCGAGGTCCGCACGGCGGGGGCCGTGTGGAAGTGCCAGGAGCGCCAGGGTGACCCGAACCCCTATCAGGAGTGCGTGAACGAGACCGACGGCGGTCGGCGCATCACCCTGTCGTCCTGAACCGGCGTCCGCTGACCGGGCGGAGTCGCCACCCGCCGCGGAGTGGCACCCCGAGCCCGCGCGCGCAACCCGGCATGGTCATGTGTTCATGCGACTGTGCACGTCCCTGTCCCTCGTCCTGGCCGCGGCTGTCGTCCTCGTTCCCGGACCCGAAGTCGCCGCCGACGCGGGCGCCACGCCGGCCTGCGCGGCCCCGGGCGAGCGTGCCTTTCCGCTGGCCACCCGGATCCACGACGGCCCCACCTCCTACGAGCCGGGCGGCGGCTTCGGCACCTGGTACGTCGACCTCACCAACACCACCCGCCGGACCTGCAGCGACATCCACCCGGTCGTCGTCCTCGTCGACGACAAGCGCGCCCTGAGGGCGAACCAGGCCCACCTCGACTTCTACGACGGCCCCCGCGCCCGGCCGGTGACGTTCGAGAGCACCGACGAGCACGAGCTGATCGGCGTCCTCGACGGCCCCGGGTTCCCCGGCTTCACCGTGCCGCCCGGCAGGACGGTCAGCGTCAAGGTCCGGCTCGCGATCGGCCCCGACGCGGCCGTGGAGCAGGTCACCGCCAACGCCGCCGTCGTCCAGCGCCGGGGCCAGGACGGGGACTGGGTGGGGGAGTCCAACGCCTATCGGTTCGGGATCGGCATGGAGGTGCAGGACCCGACCCCGGAGCCGGGCCGGAGCCCGGACGCGGAGCGGACGCCGCAGGAGGAGCAGGTCCCCGGCGCGGACCAGACGCCGGTGCAGGACCGGACGCCGGGCACCGGGCAGACACCCGGCGGCGAGCAGACACGCGGCGACGAGCAGGGGGCGGGCAAGGAGCGGGTGCCCGGCGACGAGCAGGCGGCGGGCAAGGAGCGGGTGCCCGCCGATCACTCCCGCGGTTCGCGGGGCAGCTGGGACGTCGGCGCCGCCCAGGACCCCTCGCTGCCCTTCGCCGAGGACGCGCAGGAGGCCGGGCAGCGGGCCCGGGAGCTGGCGCGCACCGGGGTCGGGGTCGCGCACGGGCTGCTCGCGGCCGCTGCCGCGCTGCTGTGCGTGGCGGGAAGCGCGTTCCTGCTGGCGCGCAGGCGCCGCTGAGCCGGGGCCGGACGGCCGAAGGTCCGCGCCGCGAGCGCGGGAGCCGTGGGCGAGGGGATCGGGCGCGGGGTGCCGCGCTGCGACTCCGGGCCAACGGATTCCTCGCGCCCGTAGGACAACGAGTTCCTCGGGCCCGTAGGACAACGGATTCCTCGGGCCCGTAGGACAACGAGTTCCTCGGAGGTCCTGGAATCCGCCGCCGGCCCGCCCGCCCTGCTCCCGGGGGCCGGTGAGAGAAGCGCGACAGGACAATCGCGGACGGCCGGGTCAAGATCCGCGCGCTCTCATTAGGCTGGTCGGCGTCGGTACGCCGTGGTTCCGGCGCCCCCCCCGCTTCCCGACCGCCACATACGCCAGGAGACGCACAACATGGCAGACCGCAAGCCCATCGAGTCGTGGCTCACCGACATGGACGGCGTCCTGATCCACGAGGGCGTGCCGATTCCGGGCGCCGAGGCCTTCCTGAAGAAGCTGCGCGAGTCCGGGCGGCCCTTCCTGGTGCTGACCAACAACTCCATGTACACCGCACGCGACCTGCACGCCCGGCTGCGCCGCATGGGTCTGGACGTGCCGGTGGAGTACATCTGGACCTCGGCGCTGGCCACCGCGGAGTTCCTGAACGACCAGCGGCCCGGCGGCAGCGCCTACGTCATCGGCGAGGCCGGCCTGACCACCGCGCTGCACGACATCGGCTACATCCTCACCGACCACGAGCCCGACTTCGTGATACTCGGCGAGACGCGCACCTACTCCTTCGAGGCGCTGACCAAGGCCGTCCGGCTGATCAACGGCGGCGCCCGGTTCATCGCCACCAACCCCGACAACGTCGGCCCGTCCACCGAGGGCGACCTGCCCGCCACCGGCTCGGTCGCCGCGCTGATCACCGCGGCGACCGGCAAGAAGCCGTACTTCGTGGGCAAGCCCAACCCGCTGATGATGCGCTCCGGGCTGAACGCGATCGGCGCGCACTCCGAGACCTCCGCGATGATCGGCGACCGCATGGACACCGACGTGCTCGCGGGCCTGGAGGCCGGGATGCGCACGTTCCTGGTGCTCAGCGGGGTGACCCAGCCCGACGACGTCGACCGCTACCCCTTCCGGCCCTCGCAGGTCGCCGACTCCATCGCGGACCTGGTCGACCTCGTCTGAAACCTCGTATCACCCGGATGGAGCAACGGGTGTCCCCTGAGGATGCGGGGGCGCCCCGGGCAGGAGAACCTCCTGGTGTTGGAGGTTCACGATGTGCTCACTGCGCCTCACTCTCTGCAGCGGAATCCTGGCCGTCACCGCGTTCGGCCCCGCCGCCCCCGCGGCCCACGTGGCCCGCGCGGCGGACGCCGGTTCTCTGTCCGTGGCGCCCGCCGCCCCGGCGCCGGGTTCCGACGTGACCCTGCGGGTCAGCGGCTGCACCGGGAAGCAGGGCACCGCCGTCTCGCGCGCCTTCGTCTCCGACGCCCGTCTGACCGGTGCACAGGGCACGCTGGCGGGTGACACGCGCGTCGGCTCCGCCGTCCGGCCGGGCTCCTACGAGGTGAAGGTCAGCTGCGCCGACCGCGTGATCGACGGCGTGATCACGGTCGGGGGCAGGGCCTCCGCCACCGGCGCGGACCAGGGAAGCGGGCGGCCGGCGCAGCCCGGCCGGGCCGCCGCGAGCCCCGTGGCCCCGGTCGCCGCGGGCGGGGGCGGCACCGCGCACTTCGCCACGGTGGCCACCACCGGCTCCGGCCCCGGGACCGCCCAGGCGGTGACCGGCCTGGCGCTCGCCTCGGTCGCCGCGCTCGCCCTCGGGCTCCGCGCCCGCCGCAACCGCGGCTCGCGCTGACGCCCGCCGATGAGGGGCGACCCCGGGAGCGTTTCCCGTGGCGGGCGGCTCGTCACCGGCCTGACCTGGGCACTGCTGCTGTTCGGGCTGTGGCTGTGGGCACGGGGCGTGACCGGCCTGCCCCACGGCGAGGGCACGGCCGTCACGGGTGACCTGTCCGCCGCCGGCCGCTTCGTCGAGCCGGCCCGCCTGCCCCGCCCGGCAAGGCCGCTGCCGGACGCGCTGCCTCAGCGCATCGACATCCCCCGGCTGGGCGTCCAGGCGCCCGTGGTGGCCCGCGGTCTGGACGCCGCCGGCGCCCCCGACCCGCCCCCGTTCGGCCAGCCGGGCGTGGTCGGCTGGTACGGCTCCGGCACCAGGCCCGGTGCCAGGGGTACGGCCCTGATGGTGGGCCACACCGACACCGGGACCCGGCCCGCCGTCTTCCACCGGCTCGGCACCCTGCAACCGGGCGGCACGGTGCGCGTGGTCCGCTCGGACGGCACGGTCGCCGAGTTCACCGTCGACGACGTCCGCGTCCTGCCCCGCGCCGGCTTCAACGCCCGGCAGGCCTACGGCCCGCGCGTGCCCGGCCGCGCCGAGCTGCGGCTCGTGACCTGCGGCGGCACCTTCGACCGCACAACCGGCAGCTACACGGCGAACGTGGTGGTCTCGGCCTACCTCACGGGGACGGCCCGCTGAGCGCCGCTGCGCGACCTCGTGGCGGGCAGGGGGCCGGCGGGCCCCGCAGGCGCGGTTTCACCGTCGCCCGGAAGGGTCGTCACCTTTTCCAGCGGGCCCCTGCCGGGCACGCAGGTGCTGACGAAGGCGACCGGGCAGACGGGGAACGGCGGCCTCGCGGTGCATGACGGCCTCGGCGCCGGTTCATGGCGGGCCCCTCCCGCCGGACGCAACCGCCGCCTGTCCCAACTCCCGCTGCGGCAGCTTGTGTGAGTGGCGCGGGCCCCACCGGGCGCGGCGCGGTCGCGCGGAAACAGAGATGGCGAGCCGGATCCGCGTGATCGCGGACGTGGCTCGCCATCGTCATCGTGCGCCGCCAGGGACTCGAACCCCGGACCCGCTGATTAAGAGTCAGCTGCTCTAACCAACTGAGCTAGCGGCGCGTGCTGACGAAGAGAACTCTACCCGACCTCGCAGGGTGCTTCGGACCGCCGGCAGATGGACATGAAGATCGTTCCGGGGCCCTTTACATCGTTCGGACCGTCAGAGTGCGCGTTCTGAGGACAGTTGGAAGACTGATCAACGTGCACACAAGCGGACAAAACAACCCTGAATGTGAGGCAGATCGCATGACGGCTCCGGTCTTCGAGGAGTTCGATCCCGCGAGCGACTGCGAGTGCCCCGGCTGCGTCGAGCGGCGGCGGACGAGTCGCCGATCCCTGCCCGGCCGCCTCGGCGGTCACCGCGTGACCCGCGGGGTCGTGGTCGTGGCCGCCGCGTCCGCCGCCGCCGGGGCGCTCGCCCCGGCGGCGGCCGCCGCCCCCGGCCAGTCCCCGCACCGCGAGGCGGACCCCGCGGACGGCGAGGTCCAGACCCCCCAGGGCGCCAAGTCCCCGCTGCACGGCCAGGCCGGCGCACCCGTCGAACCGGGCGAGCCCGGCACCGTCCCGACTCCCGCCACCACCCGGACCGACATCATCAAGCGGGCCAAGGTGTGGGTGGACGCGAAGGTGCCGTACAGCATGAGCGAGTACTGGTCGGACGGCTACCGGCAGGACTGCTCCGGCTTCGTCTCCATGGCCTGGCACCTGGGGAGCAACGAGTGGACCGGTAGCCTGGACCAGTTCGGCGTCAAGATCACCAAGTCGGAGCTGCAGCCCGGCGACATCCTGCTGTACCACAACCCGGACAACCCCGAGAGCGGCTCCCACGTGGTGATCTTCGGCGGCTGGACGGACGACGCGCACACCTACTACAAGGTCTACGAGCAGACGCCCCCGCACGCCCGCAGCCAGACCACGCCGTACCCCTACTGGAGCCACGCCGACAAGTACGTGCCCTACCGCTACAAGGGCCTCACCACCGGCGCCGCGGGCGCGGAATCGGCCGGCGGGAAGGCGTCGGCCTTCCCCGGCGCGGCCTCCTTCGGCCCGGGCGCGCACAACGCGCACGTCACCGAGCTCGGCCGGATGCTCGTGGCGCGGGGCGCCGGCGCGTACTACGCGAAGGGCCCCGGTCCGGCGTGGAGCGAGGCGGACCGGCGGGCCACCCGGGCGTTCCAGCTGGCCCAGGGCTGGACCGGGGCGGAGGCCGACGGGCTGCCGGGGCCGCGCACCTGGGAGCTGCTGGTCACCGGGAAGGGCAAGGACATCGCGCCGGCGGATCCCGCCTCGCACGGTGTGCCCGGCTACCCCGGCAAGAACTACTTCCGCCCCGGACAGAGCAACGACTTCGTGACCCGGCTGGGGATCCAGCTGGCGAAGAAGGGATTCGGCAGGTTCTACCCCAACGGCCCCGGTCCGCACTGGGGCGAGGCGGACCGCCGGGCCGTGGAGGCCTTCCAGCGCACCCAGGGCTGGCGGGGCGGCGCGGCCGACGGCTACCCGGGCCCGGAGACCTGGCGCCGGCTGTTCGCGTAGCGACCGGCGCGGCGCGCGGGGAACCCGCGGCCCTGATCCCCCTGTTCATGACGCATCTGGCGCGGAGGCTGGAGGCACGCATGAGTACGACCACCCCACCCACCCCACCCACCCCGTCCGAGTCCGGGGGGCACCCGGAGGGCTGCACGGGCATCGGCGTCCGCCCGTCCCGGTTGATCCAGAACGAGGTCACCACCGAGATCCCGGTCCATCTGCTCTTCCGCGACACCGCCGAACCGGTGACGGTGCCGCTGCGGCCCGCCGTGGTGGCGCGCCGGCAGGGCACCGGCGAGCAGCCCCGGGTGCGGCGCGCGGTGGCGGTGCGCAGACGGCCCCTTCCGGAGATGGACCCGGAGCTGGTGGAGCGTCCGGCGCGGGTGCTGCCGGGGTTCGCCGGGGTGTTCGCGGGGGCCTGCGGGCTCACCGGCTGCCTGACCACCTCGTGGTGGGCCGGGGTGCTGCCCCCGTTCGCGGTGGAGGCG
>NZ_JBLEBI010000265.1:0-6744 GCF_047340315.1 Streptomyces sp. AF1A | reverse complement strand
GGGCCAGGTCGGCGAAGGACAGGTCCGCCCAGATCGGCCCGGCCCGCCGGTACCGGGCGGGCTCGGGGTCCTCGGGGGCGTACCAGCCCACGCCGAAGCCGTCGGCGTTGACCGTGCCGTAGCGCTGCCGGCGCGGCGCCCACGACTGGCGGAACAGGCTGTGCGGGGGCTCCACGAGGAGCCGGCCCAGCGGCTCCTCCGGTCCCAGATAGGCCAGGTGACGGCACATCAGACGGCCTCCGAGCGGGCGGTGCGGAACCCGGAGAAGATCTGCCGCCGGATCGGGTAGTCCCAATTGCGGAACGTGCCCCGGCAGGCGACGGGGTCCACGGCGAACGAACCGCCGCGCAGCACCTTGTGCTCGGGGCCGAAGAACACCTCCGAGTACTCCTTGTACGGGAACGCCCGAAAACCCGGGTACGGCAGGAAGTCGCTCGCCGTCCACTCCCACACGTCACCGATCAACTGCCGTACGCCGAGCGGCGACTGCCCCGCCGGATAGCTGCCGGCGGGCGCGGGCCTGAGGTGGCGCTGGCCGAGGTTCGCGTGCTTTGGTGCCGGATCGGCGTCGCCCCACGGGTAGCGGGTGGAACGGCCGGTGGCCGGGTCGTGGCGGGCGGCCTTCTCCCACTCCGCCTCGGTGGGCAGCCGGCGCCCGGCCCAGCGGGCGTAGGCGTCGGCCTCGTACCAGCTCACGTGCAGCACGGGCTCGTCCGGCGGAACCGCCTCGGTGACGCCGAAGCGGCGCCGCAGCCACCGGTCTCCGTCCCGGCGCCAGAACAGCGGTGCCGTGATGGCGTGCTGCCTGATGTGGGCCCAGCCCTGCGGGGACCACCAGCGCTCGGTGTCGTAGCCGCCGTCCTCGATGAACGCCTGGTACGCCGCGTTCGTCACCGGCGTGGTGTCGATCCAGAACGGGGCCACCTCCCGCGCGTGCGCCGGGCGTTCGTTGTCCAGCGCCCACGGCTCGGTCGAGGTGCCCATGGTGAACGGGCCGCCGGGCACGAGGACTTCGGCGGGACCGGTGAACAGCGGGGACGGCTCCGGGTCCGGCGCGGTCAGAACCTGTGGGCCCTTTCTGAGCTGATGGGTGATCAGCATCGTCTCGTCGTGCTGCTGTTCGTGCTGGGCGATCATCCCGAAGGCGAAGCCGGCCTCGGTCAGCCGGGTGCCGTGGAAGTCCGCCGCCTCCAGCAGGTCCAGCGCGCGGCCACGCACCTCGGCCGCGTACCGGCGGGCCTCGGCGGGCGGCAGCAGCGGCAGCGAGGGACGCTCCGCACGCGGGTGCTCGAAGGCGTCGTACAGGCTGTCGATCTCGGGCCGCATGGCGTCCCGGCCGCCGACCGCCCGCAGCAGCCACAGCTCCTCCTGGTTGCCGATGTGCGCGAGGTCCCACACCAGCGGGGACATCAGCGGGGAGTGCTGCGCGGTGAGGTCGGGCTCCTCCACGCAGGTGGTCAGCAGCGTGGTGCGGTCACGGGCGGTGGTCAGCGAGGCCAGCGCGCGCTCACGCAGGGCCTCGGTGTCCTCCGGCTCCGCGGTCGTGGTGTCGGTCTCGGGGGCGGTCATGGGCGGAAGTCCTTCCTGCCGTGGGCGGCGGGGCTGCCCGCGGCCGGTGAGAGGTCGGGGCCGGGCGGCCGGTCCAGCAGGTCGTCGGCCGGACAGCGGCCCCGGGCGACGTAGCGGTCCATGTACTGCGCCACGGCGTCGGTGACCTCGGTGGTGGCGCCGAGCCGGGGCAGGGCGTCGAGCGCCGCCGCGAAACAGACGGCGGCGGCCTCGCGCAGCTCCGGGTCGGCCAGTCCCCGCCGGGCCGCGTCGGTCCACAGCGGGTTGTGCGGAGCGGGCAGGTTCACGGCCCGCTCGGCGAGGTGTTTCAGGCTCCGGTACGCGGTCTCGGCGGCCTGCGGATCGTCGAAGAGCGCCGCCGTCACGGCGAGCGGCACGATCCAGCCGTCGTCGCCGGGCTGCGCGTCGATCATCCGCAGCTCCAGGTGACCGCGTGGCCGTACCGGCGGGAACAGGGTGGTCAGGTGGTACTGGAGATCCTCCCGGGTGGGCGTCCGGGGCCGGCGGGAGCGCGTCCACTCCCGGAAGGTGAGCCCGTCGGGAACCTCCCAGGGGCCGCCGTCGCGGCGGACGCACATCACCGGGGAGTCCAGCACGTGCCGGGCCCACGCGGCCCGCGGGTTCCCGTTCAGCGGGGGAGCGCCCGCCCGGCCGGCGCCGATCTCCGTCCACATCAGCTGCCGGGTGGACATCCAGCCGGTGGGCCTGCCGCCCATCAGCGGCGAGTTGGCGAACGCGGCCACCAGCACCGCCCCCACCTGGTGGGCCAGCCACCAGCGCCGCGCGTGCCCGAGCGGACCGGGCTCCTCGTGGCCCGCGTCCACGCACACCTGCACGGAGGCGGAGGCGCACATCATGTGGCGGCCGGCCGGACCACCCCTGTCCAGGCAGGTCTCCAGCGCGTCGTAGCGCGGCTCGTGCAGGAACCTGCGGGGCGGGTGCCAGGGGTCGTGGCCGATGCCGACGAGAGCGAGCCCGTCCCCCGCGAGAACGGCCCGGACGGTGTCGAGGTCGGCGGAGACGGTGGCGATGCACTCCATCAAGGAGGCGGTGGGCGGCGAGCTCAGCTCCAGCTGGCCACCGGGTTCGACGGTGAGCGCCGAGCCCAGGGGCACGGTGCGGAGCGTGGCGTAGGCCGCTCGAAGTCGTTCGGGTGTCACGGGGCGCTGCGGCAGGCGCTGGTCGTGGACGAGCCACTCCAGCTCGACACCGAGCGAGCGGGGCGGTCCGGTCTTGAAGCAGATGCCCCTGACCAGGGCCTCCACTTCGGCCTCGGTGACGGCTGGACGGTGCCCCGTACAGTCGCCACCGTCGTTGATTGCATTGGACATGTCGGAATCCTCCTGAGAAACCACCATGTCGCCGGCCCTTTATCCGGCGGGCCGTGGCGGCACTCGTCCCACCCAAGACCCTCGCGCGGATTCGCACAAGAGTGCCCCTGGGACGTTCCGGATCTGTCATCTCCGTTTCCATGCGTGTTTCCGGCACGTTCCGGGGCGCGGGAAACTTCGTTGCACCGCATCACCAGGATCGCCCAGGATGCCCGTATGAGCACGACGGGGGAGATCGCGCGGGCCGCGCTCACGGCGCCCACGGGGGTGGCGCCGTGAGCGCGCGCCTTCGCGGGATCGCCGCACAGACCGAGAGCATCGTGGCGGCGGGCGGGTACCGCGCGCCGGACGGCCGGGAGGTGTCCCTCGCGGCCGCGGTGGAGGCCGCCCGGGCCGGCACCCGGATGTACGGCCCCGGGCCGGTCCAGGTCCCGGTCCCGCCGGCGCCCGGCACCGGCACGGTCGTCGAGGTGACCGGCGAGAGCAGCCTGGAGGCGGCCCGCCGGCTGGCGGGCGTCCCGGTAGCGGTGCTGAACTTCGCCTCGGCCCGGAACCCGGGCGGTGGCTACCTCAACGGCGCGCAGGCCCAGGAGGAGGCGCTGTGCCGCGCCTCGGCGCTGTACACCTGCCTGCTGCAGGCCCGCGCCTTCTACGACCACCACCGGGCGCGGCGCGACCCGTTCTACACCGATCGGGTGATCCACTCACCCGCCGTGCCGGTCTTCCGCGACGACGGCGGCCGGCTGCTGCCGGAGCCGTACCTCGCCGGCTTCCTGACCGCAGCCGCCCCGAACGCGGGCGTCGTACGGCGTACGGCTCCGGAGCGCGCCGCCGCCCTCCCGGACGCCCTCGCGGTACGGGCGGAGCGGGTCCTGGAGACGGCCGCCGCCCACGGCTACCGGCGACTGGTGCTCGGCGCGTGGGGCTGCGGGGTCTTCCAGAACGATCCGGCGCAGGTCGCGGGGGCGTTCCGGGCGCTGCTCGGGCCCGGAGGCCGGTTCGCCGCGACCTTCGAACACGTGGTGTTCGGCGTCCTGGACCGCACGCCGGGCGCGACCGTCCGGGAGGCCTTCCAGCGGGCGTTCGCGCAGCCTGCGCCGGGCGTTTGACGCTCTCCCTCGTCGGGTCCGGCCGTGGTGTTCGTGCGTCTCGCCACGAGTACCTGACGCCTTTGCCGGTCGGGTTCGGCCGTGGCCGTTCGCGCCGCCCGCGCTGGGCGTCCGACGCCGTCGCTCGTCGGGACCGGCCGTAGCGTTCGCGCCGCCTGCGCCGGGCGTCTGACGCCCTCGCCCGTCAGGTCCAGCCGTAGCGTTCGTGCAGCCGGTGGCGGACCAGGTTGAACCGCATGCGGTCCAGCGCGCACGCCTCCCGGCGCATGCCCTCCTCGTGCAGGCGCAGCACCCGGTCCACGTCCACCCACGAGTCGCGGCCCGTGCGGTCCCAGGGCCCGCTGCCGATCGCCACCCACTCCCGGTCGCCGTCGTGCCGCTTGCTGGAGAGCTGCACGGCGAGGAGGGTGCCCGCGGCCTCCCGGGCGACGACCAGCACCGGCCGGTCCTTGCCCCGGCCGTCGTTCTCCTCGAACGGCACCCAGGTCCACACGATCTCCCCGGGGTCCGGGTCGCCGTCGTGGGCGGGGGAGTACTCGGTGCGCACGCGGCCGACCTGGCGCGGGTCGGCCTCGGTGGTGGCATGGGGGCCGTAGCGGCCCGGGACGTTCTCATCGGTGTACGTGGTCACGCACGCACCCTAGTGGCCCGTCCCCCGGAGGCAACGGGCGGCTGCCGTCCCACCGTTACGCCGGTGCCGCGCCGGGCCGCGTGCCGATCCACATGCCCGGGCGCCGGCGGTGCACGGTCAGATACGTCAGGCCCGCCCGGCCGGCGGCGATGCTGCGCGTGGAGCCCTGCGGCAGCCACACCAGCGCGCCCTCGGTGAGCGGCCGCGGGGCGTCCGAGGGACCCGCGCCCAGGACGCCGTCGCCGGCGACGACGAACAGCATCACGTCCAGTTGCGTCTCGGTGTGGGTCGCGATCCGGTCGCCGGGGGCGATCCGGACCACGTTCGCGTCCAGTTGCCGCCCGCTCTCGGCCAGCTTCCACAGCACCCCGGACGGCAGCGGCGGCTCCTCGGCCAGCGCCCGGGCGTCGCACAGAATGCGCGGATCAGCCTCCGCGTGGCCCGCCGGATCGCCGTCTGCCGCGGACGGTGACGTCATCTCCACCCCTCGTCTCTAGCGCTCGCCTGCTCACTCTACAATTACTACAGATAGGATTCGTGAAAAATAGCCGCAGGTGGAGAGGGGTGTCGCAGGATGACCACGCGGGAGAGCCCGCGCCGGCGCGCGATACTGGACGTGCTGCGCGCCGCCCCCGCGCCGCTCGGCGTCGCCGAGGCGGCCGAGCGGATGGGCGTCCACCCCAACACCGTCCGCTTCCACCTGGACGCGCTGGTGGCCGACGGCCTGGTCGAGCGCCGGACCGAGGACCCCTCGGGCCCCGGCAGGCCGCGCACCGTCTACACCGCGCGGCCGGGCATGGACCGCGGCGGTGCCCGCGCATACCTGCTGCTGGCGCGAATGCTGCTCAGCCGGTGGGCGTCCGCCGATCCGGCCGAGGCGCGCGAGCAGGCGACGCAGACGGGCCGTGCCTGGGGCGGTCACCTGGTGGACCCGCTGCCCCCCTTCGAGCGGCCGACGGCCGAGCGGTCGACGGCCCGGCTCCTCGCGCTGCTCGACGACCTGGGCTTCGCGCCGCAGCCGGAGACCGAGGCCGGCGAGGCCGGCCGGGCACCGGAGCGGATCCGGCTGCGGCACTGCCCGTTCCTCGAACTCGCCGAAGAGCACGGCTCGTTGGTCTGCCCCCTCCATCTGGGGCTGATGCAGGGCGCGTTGTCCCGGCTCGGCGCGCCGCTGACGGCCACCCGCCTGGAGCCGTTCGCCGAACCGGACTCCTGCCTGGCCCACTTGGGCGAGACGGCCACCGGCCGCATCCACGACCGGCCGCCGGCCGCGTCCCCCGCGGGCCTTCGGCCGGACCCACCGCAATGAGAAAGGCACGACATCGATGAACGCCACGTCCGCCGCAACCGCGAGCGCGGTCACCTTCGTCTGGCTGGGGATGGTGCTGGCGATCTCCTTTCTGGAGGCCCCGCTGAAGTTCCGCGCGCCGGGCGTGACGATCCCCATCGGACTCGGCATAGGCCGCCTGGTGTTCCGCGCGCTGAACGCCGTCGAGGCGGTCCTCGCGATCGTGGTGATCGTCGCGGTCGCCATGCACGGCGCGCCCGGCGTGATCATCGGGCTCACCGCGGCCGTGGCGGTGCTCCTGCTGGCTCAGCTGGTCTTCGTCCGGCCCTGGCTGAACCGCCGGTCCGACCGGGTCCTCGCGGGTGAGGACCTGCCCCGGTCCCGCAGCCATCTGTGGTACGTGGCCCTGGAACTGCTCAAGGTCGCCGCGCTGATCGCCCTCGGAGTCGGCCTGCTCACCGTGTGACCCTCACGCGGGGCCCGCATCGGGCGCGGGCTCGCCCGCGTCCGCGCGCTGCGGCGGCCACAGCTCGTGCCAGCGCAGCTCCGCCTCCAGCTGGGCGGCGAGCGAGACCAGCAGCGGCTCGCTGTCGGCCGGGCCGAGCAGCTGTGCACCGACGGGGAGGCCGCCCGCGGCGAAGCCGGCCGGCACGTTGACGCCCGGCCAGCCCAGCACGTTCCACGGCCAGGCGTACGGGCACGCGACGATCATCGCGCGGTCGGTGGCGAAGCCGCCCAGCCCGGCCATGGCGCCGATCCGGGGCGGGGGAGCGGCCGTGGTCGGGGCGAGGATCACGTCGTACGACCGGAAGAACG
>NZ_JBLEBI010000264.1:0-6841 GCF_047340315.1 Streptomyces sp. AF1A | reverse complement strand
GCCGCCCGACGCTCCCCGGCCCGCCCGGCCGATGACCCGCTGAGCAGCCCGGTGCCGGGAAGTCGCTCGAGACTCCCCGGCACCGTGTCCTCCCCCGCAACCCCCGTGTGCGGTGGTCGTCACCCCCGTGTGCGGTGGCCGTCGGTCGGATCGCGCGGCTACTCCGTGGCGATCGCGTTCAGGACGTTCATGCGGCCTGCCCGGAACGCCGGGACGAGGGCGGCGAAGAGGCCGACGAAGGCCGAGCCGACGAAGACCGCGATGATCGTCGGCCAGGGGATGTCGAGGATCTTCAGCCCCTGCAGGGCGAGGAGCTTCTGGGCGGTCGCGCCCCAGCCCATGCCGAGGCCGAGGCCGAGCAGGGCGCCGAAGACGGCGATCACCACGGACTCCAGGCGGATCATGCGGCGCAACTGGCGGCGGGAGAGGCCGATGGCCCGCATCAGGCCGATCTCCCGGGTCCGCTCGACCACCGACAGCGCCAGGGTGTTCACCACCCCGAGGACCGCGACGATGATCGCCAGGGCCAGCAGGCCGTAGATCATGTTCAGCAGCTGGCCGATCTGGTCCTTCAGCGCCTTCTTGTAGTCGGTCTGGTCGCGCACGGTCAGTTGCGGGTAGCCGTCGTGCAGCTCCGACTTCAGCGCCTTGTAGGCGGCCGCCTGCTGCCCGTCCTTGGCGGTGGCGAAGACCAGTTCGTCGAGCGGCATCCGGCCGGCGGGCACGTACTTCGCGAGGGTGGCGATGGACGTGTACTTGGCGCCCTGGTCGATCACGTCGTCGCTGCTGGTGATCGCGCGGACCGTCAGGTGGGCGGTGGCGCCGTCCTTGAACGCGACGGTGATCTTCGAGCCGAGGTGGATGTCGTGGGCCTGGGCGAACTTCTCGTGGACGGACATCGAGTCGGGCCGGTAGGCGTCGGCGAGGTTGCCTGCGACGGTCTTCTTGCGCAGGTCGCTCGCGTAGCTCGGGTCGGCCGCCGTGATGTCGGTGTCCCTGAGGGTCTTGCCGTCCGGGGTGGTGAAGTCGGCCGTGGTCGGCCGGTACTCGGTGACCCGGGCCAGGTCCGGGGTCTCCTTGATGAGCTTGACCGCCTGCGGGGTGATCAGCTGCGCGTTGTCCGGCTGGATGATGAAGTCGGTGCCCACGGTCTTGTCGAGCTGGTCGGTGGCCGAGGCCACCATGGAGGAGCCGACGACCGACAGGCAGGCGACCAGCGCGAGGCCGATCATCAGGGCGGCGCCGGTGGCGCCGGTGCGGCGCGGGTTGCGCAGCGCGTTGCGCTCGGCCATCCGGCCGACCGGGCCGAAGATCCGCAGCAGGACCATGCCGAGGACGCGGACCAGGCCGCCGGCGAGCAGCGGGCCGATCACCACGAAGCCGATCAGCGTGAGCACCACGCCGAGGCCGAGCCAGCCCGAGCCGGCCTTGGCCTTGTCGGCGCCGGCGGCGACGTACAGGCTGAACCCGCCGGCACCGGTGAGGACGAGGCCGATCACGGCGCGGACGACGCCCGACCTGACGTCGGCGGGGGTGCCGGCGTCGCGCAGGGCGGCCATCGGGGAGATCTTGCCGGCGCGCCGGGCGGGCAGGTAGGCCGCGAGGACGGTGACCACGACGCCCAGGACGAGGCCGACGACCGGAGTGGTCCAGGCGACGGTCAGGTCGTCGGTGGACAGGTGCATGCCCATGTTGCCCATGAGCTTCATCAGGCCGACGGCGATACCGACGCCGGCGCCGACGCCGAGCACGGACCCGATGACGCCGAGCAGCAGGGCCTCGACGAGCACGGACCGGTTGACCTGCCCGCGGGAGGAGCCGATGGCGCGCATCAGGCCGATCTCGCGGGTGCGCTGGGCGACCAGCATCGAGAAGGTGTTGATGATCAGGAAGATGCCGACCAGGAAGGCGATCCCGGCGAAGCCGAGCATCGCGTACTTCATGACGTTCAGGAAGCTCTCGACGCTCTTCTGGTTGGCGTCGGCGACCTCCTTGGCGGTCTGCACCTTGTAGCCGCGGCCGAGCGCGGCCGCCACGTTCTTCTTCAGCTGGTCGTCGCTCACGCCCTTGGCGGCGGTGACGTTGACGTCGGTGTAGACGCCGGTGCGGCCGACGAGGGTCTGCTGGGCGGTCTTCGTGTCGAGGTAGAAGATGGCCGCGCCGGGGTTGGTCACCTGGAAGGCGGCGATGCCGGACACGCGCGCGTGGCGGGTGCCGACGACCGAGATCATGCCGATGTCGTCACCGAGCTCGAGGTGGTGCTTGTCGGCGGTGTCCGCGTCGACCATCACCTGGTCCGGGCCCTTGGGCGCCGCACCGGAGGTGATCTTCATGGTGCGGGCGTCGTTGCGGTTCCAGCTGCCGACGATGGTGGGCGCGCCGCTGGTCGGGGAGAGCTTGTCCCTCTTGGCGTCGATGACGGTCACCGAGGTGGAGAACACCGTGCCCTCGGCGGACTTCACGCCCCGCACCGAGCGCACCTCGCCGAGCACGGAGGCCGGCATCACGGGCGGCCTGCCGGTGCGGGAGGTGGTCTCGCCGCTGTCGGAGGAGCCCTTGGCGCTGACCGTGACGTCCGAGGAGGTGGCCTGGAACAGCTTGTCGAAGGTGGTGTTCATCGTGTCGGTGAACACCAGCGTGCCGCACACGAAGGCGACGGAGAGCAGGACGGCGACGGCGGACAGCGCCATGCGGCCCTTGTGCGCGAAGAAGTTGCGCAGGGAGGTCTTCAGGACGCTCATGAGGTGCGCCCCCGGGCGTCGAAGTCCTTCATGCGGTCCAGGACCTGGTCGGCGGTCGGCTGGTACATCTCGTCGACGATCCGGCCGTCGGCGAGGTAGAGGACGCGGTCCGCGTAGGAGGCGGCGACGGGGTCGTGGGTGACCATCACGAAGGTCTGGCCGAGTTCGTCCACCGAGCGGCGCAGGAAGCCGAGGATCTCCGCTCCCGCGCGGGAGTCGAGGTTTCCGGTCGGCTCGTCCCCGAAGATGATCTCCGGGCGGGCGGCGAGCGCGCGGGCCACGGCGACGCGCTGCTGCTGACCGCCGGAGAGCTGGGTCGGCCGGTGCTTCAGCCGCCCGGCGAGCCCGACGGTCTCCACCACGCGGTCCAGCCACGCCCGGTCCGGCTTGCGGCCGGCGATGTCCATGGGCAGCGTGATGTTCTCGATCGCGTTGAGCGTCGGCAGCAGGTTGAACGCCTGGAAGATGAACCCGATCCGGTCCCGGCGCAGTTGGGTGAGCTTCTTGTCCTTCAGGCCGGTGATCTCGGTCTCGTCCAGGTGGATCCGGCCACTGGTCACCGTGTCGAGGCCGGCGAGGCAGTGCATCAGCGTGGACTTGCCGGACCCCGAGGGGCCCATGATCGCGGTGAACTGGCCGCGGGCGATGTCCACGTCGACGTGGTCGAGGGCGACGACACGGGTCTCGCCGGACCCGTACGCCTTGACGACCTGCCGCGCCCGCGCGGCAACGGCCGTACGCCCTCCAGTACCCCCGTGCCTGGGAATGGTCACAGCCGATGTCACGGTAAGTCTCCTATGTCGGTTGGCAGGTCTGCAGTCGGTGCCCCGGTGGTCCGGGGCGTCGTCTTCGGTACGTCGATGAGTCTCGCGGTCGTCGGGGGTGCGGCGCGCTGGTGCGGAGCCCCGTCTTGCCCGGGGGAAAACCCCACCCCGTCCCTTCGCGTCAGCCGCCCCCAGCGGCGTGAAGCCAGGTTAAGGACGGGACCCGGCCGGGCTCGTCCTCCGCCGGGACGAACCCTCCCCGAGCCCTGGTACGGAGGTCCCCCTAGGGGTGCTCCACCGTCGGGTGGAGCCTTCCTCGGGGTCGCCTCCACCCGACGGTGCGCACAGCCTCCACCCTCCCGCCGCGTCAGGGTCAACTCGGACAGCGCGTGGGAGGCTGTCGTACCGGACGTATTCCTCGTCAACCTGCCGATCGGCGCGGCCGCGCTGTGGCTGATCGTCCGTCATCTGCACGAGCCGCACCGGGACGAGCCCGCCCGTGCGCGCGTGGACCGCGCGGGGCGCTCGCGGTGTTCGCGTGCGGCGGGGTGCTGCTGCCGACGCTGGTGCAGGGCGGCGCGGTGTGGCCCTGGCTGTCCGCGCCGTCGCTCGGCCTGTTCGCCGCCGGGCCGGAGCCGGCCGCGGTCGTCGTCCTGATGGAGCGGCGGGCGGCCGAGCCGATCATCCCGGGCTGGGTGTGGCGGACTCCATCACGCGCGCACTGAACGCCGGCACCGCTCCCGAGGCCACCCGGCGGGCGATCGCCGACGCGGTGAACGCGGTCTACGTCGGCGCGGCCTGCGCGGCGGCGCCGGCCTTCCTGGTGCTGCTGCTGGTGCCGGCGCCGCGAAGGTTCCCGGTGCGGCAGGACCAGCACCGCCCCGCGGCCGACGGCCGTACCCCGTCGGCCGGTTAACGCGGGTGACACCCCAGGTCGGTCGCGTCGCCGCGCAGTAAGCGCATACCGACCGGCAGGTTCGGTGAAAACGCCGCGCGGGCCGCCGGTGCGCGAGTAGCGTGCGTGGACCGATCCCACCCCCCACCTCCCTGCGGTCCGCCGCCGCGGACCCGAGCCACGCAAGGAGCCCCGGGATGTCCTACGACCCCCCGCATCAGCCATACCTGACCCACCCCTGGCAACCGGCGCCCCCCGAGCCGCCCCGCCCGGACGTCCGGCCCGTCCGCGAACTCCTGGGCCACCACAGCGACCTGCGCGTCCTGCGCAGCGCCTACCGCTGGCAGCGGCGCACCGCCACGCTGACCGCGCTCGGCTACTTCACGCTGTTCCTGGTGCTCTCCGCGTCCGCGCCCGGCTTCATGACGCGCACCGTCGCCGACGGCATCCCCGCCGGGCTGCTGCTCGCCCTGCTGCAGGTGCCCGTCACCTGGCTGGCGATCGCCCTGTACGAGCACACCGCGCGCCGGCACGTCGACCCGCTCGCGGACCGCATCCGCAGGGAGGCGGCGCTGGACGCGCGGCGGGGGGCGGCGCGATGACCGGCTTCAGCAGCTCCGCGCAGTCCATGTCGCTGGTCGCCTTCTGCACCGTCGCCACGGTGACCCTGCTGCTGTGCGTGATGACCGGCCCCGACCGCGACGACCTCGACGAGTTCTACACCGGCTACAGCTCGCTGTCCCCGCTGCGCAACGGCCTGGCCATCGCCGGCGACTACATCTCCGCCGCCACCGTCCTCGGCACCGGCGGCGTGATCGCCCTGTGCGGCTACGACGGCGTGGTCCTCGCACTCAGTACGGCGCTGTCGCTGATGCTGCTGATGTTCCTGCTGGCCGAACCGCTGCGCAACGCGGGCCGGTTCACCATGGGCGACGCGCTGGCCCGCCGGCTGCCCGGCCGCGCGGTGCGCATGACCACCTGCGCGGTGACGATCGCCGCGCTGCTGCCGCTGATGCTGGTCCAACTCGCCGGAACCGGGCAGCTGATGGCGTTCATCCTGGGCTTCTCCAGCGAGTCGCTGAAGACCGGATGCGTCGTGGGCCTCGGCGCCCTGATGATCGCCTACGCGGCGATCGGCGGCATGAAGGGCACCGCGCTCATTCAGATCCTGAAGATCGTGATGCTGGTCGGTTCGGGCGCCGTCGTCGCCCTGCTGATGCTGCGCCGCTTCGACTGGGACCCGGGCGCCCTGTTCACCGCCGCCGCCCGGCGAAGCGGCGCCGGGCCCGCCTACCTGCACTCCGGACTGCAGTTCGGCACCTCGGGCCGCTCCCGCCTCGACATGGTCGCGTCCGAGCTGACCGTCGTGCTCGGCGGCGGCGTCCTGCCCCACATCACCATGCGCATGTACACCGCCTCCAGCGCCCGCCAGATACGCCGCTCGATGTCCTGGGCGACGTCGATCGTCGCCCTGTTCGTGCTGATCATCACGGTGGTCGGGCTCGGCGCCACGGCGCTGATCGGCCGGGCGACGATCGCGACGGCCGACCCGCAGGGCAACACGGCCTATCTGCTCGGCTCGCGCGCGGTGTTCGGCGCGGACGTGTCGACGGCGGAGAGCTTCCTGTTCACCCTCGTCACCACCGCCCTCTTCCTGACCCTGCTGGCCTCCGTGGCCGGGATGATCCTCGCCTGCGCCAACTCCCTGGCCCACGACGTCTTCGCGGCCCGGGTGCAGGAGATGCCGGCCCGCCGGGAGATGGCCCTGGCCCGCCTCTCGGCGCTCGCCATCGGCATCCCGACGATCCTGCTCGCCACCCTCGTGCAGCACCACAGCCTGCAGCCCCTGGTGACGCTCTCCTTCTGCCTGGGCGCCTCCGCGATCGCGCCCGCCCTGGTCTACGGCCTGTTCTGGCGCCGCTACACCCGCAGCGGGCTGCTGGGCACGCTGATCGGGGGCACGCTGACGGTGCTGGTGCTGATGCCGGGCACCAACCTCGTCTCCGGCTCGCCGATCGCGGCGTTCCCGCACGCCGACCTCAACTGGTTCCCGTTCACCACCACCGGCATCGTCTCCATCCCGGCCGGCTTCTTCTTCGGCTGGCTCGGCACGGTCGTCTGCGGCCGCGGCAAGGCGGAGCAGCAGCGGCACCAGTACGAGGCGGTGGAGGGGTGGATCCTGGCGGGCGCGGTGCGCAAGTGACGCGGCGCCGGGCCGCCGCTACTCCGCGGCCACCCGGCCGGTCAGCGCGATGAGGCTGCTGCGGAAGGTGTCCATCTGCGCCCTCAGGTCCTCCCACGTCTCGCCGTGCTCGCACAGCAGCCGTTCCGTCTCCTGGGCGATGCGCTCCTCGTGCACGCGCGCGTCGGCGATGATCTCGGCGGCACGCGCGCGTGCCTCCTCCTGGCAGCGCCGCGCGGACCTCCGGGCCTCCTCGAGA
>NZ_JBLEBI010000263.1:0-7004 GCF_047340315.1 Streptomyces sp. AF1A | reverse complement strand
AACGCCTACCGCGACTACCTCGAACTGCACGGCCTGTCCGTGCAGTTGGCGGAGGCGTTGGCCGAGTACTGGCACGCCCGCGTCCGCGCCGAACTCGGTTTCGCCGGGGAGGACCCTGCCGACGTCGAGGACATGTTCGCGCTGAAGTACCGCGGCGCCCGCTTCTCCCTCGGCTACGGCGCCTGCCCGAATCTGGAGGACCGCGCCAAGATCGCGGACCTCCTCCACCCCGAGCGGATCGGCGTCCACCTGTCGGAGGAGTTCCAGCTGCACCCCGAGCAGTCCACCGACGCGATCGTGATCCACCACCCCGAGGCGAAGTACTTCAACGCCCGCTGATCTTCCTCCGGGGGATCGCCGCTGATCTTGCTCTGCGGGCGCCCACCGATCTTCCTCCGGCTTCGGCGCCCGGCGATCTTCCCTCCGGGAGATCGGCGGGCACGTCGGAGCGGGAGATCGGCAGGGCACACCCAAGCGCCCCCTGGCCTGCGCCGCGCGTGTTTCAGGGGTACCCCGGCGGCGGAGTGGTAAACGAGGCGATTCGGGCGCGGGAGTCGTACACTGGTCGGTCCACCGCAGGCCGGTTCCCCGCACGGGAACCGGCCTGATCGTCCCTCAAGGAGGTGCGCCCGGATGACCAGCACGGTCCCCGCGCTCGGAACCCGTACGGCCGAAGGCTCCGCCCTGCAGGCGGTGCTACTCGACATGGACGGCACCCTGGTGGACACCGAGGGTTTCTGGTGGGATGTCGAGGTCGAGGTGTTCGCCTCCCTCGGCCACGCCCTGGACGAGTCCTGGCGCCACGTCGTGGTCGGCGGCCCCATGACCCGCAGCGCCGGCTTCCTCCTCGAGGCCACCGGCGCCGACATCACCCTCGCCGACCTCACGGTGCTGCTCAACGACGGTTTCGAGAGCCGTATCGACCGTGCCCTGCCGCTGATGCCGGGCGCCTCCCGCCTGCTCGCCGAGCTGCACGAGCACGGCATTCCCACCGCGCTGGTCTCCGCGTCCCACCGGCGCATCATCGACCGCGTGCTGACCGTCCTCGGCCCGCACCACTTCGCGCTGTCCGTCGCCGGCGACGAGGTCACACGCACCAAGCCGTTCCCGGACCCCTACCTGCTGGCCGCCGCCGGGCTCGGCGCGCATCCCGCGAGATGCGCCGTGGTCGAGGACACCTCGACCGGGGTCGCCGCCGCCGAGGCGGCCGGCTGCCGCGTCGTCGCCGTCCCTTCCGTCGCCCCCATCGCCCCGGCCGACGGGCGCACCGTGGTCACCTCCCTGGAAGAGGTCGACCTGGCTTTTCTGCGCGGCCTGATGACGGAAATGCGCTAGCCGCTGACCGAGCGTGCAAAGTCCATTGGCCGGGTTGGACAAATTTCCGGGGAAGTACACGCGAGGCGGAATTCGCGGCGGGCCGACCGGCCGAAAATGCGCTGGGCCCGCCACGGTTGAATGTGTGACGTTCGCCACCACCGCGGGCCTCGACAACGCCGGCTCCATGTGCTGATCGACATGGCGCGACCGGGATCGGCGGCTCCTTGTGTCCCGATTGGTGGGACGCTGCACTAATCCTGCCGCTGTCGGGTTTTCGGTGTGTCCGCACCTGGTTTCGCTGCGTGATGGGGGGTCAACTCACGGGGCTGTGAACGCCGCTGCGGGCGCGGACTAATCTCGTCGCGAGACCATCACCGCGAAACCCCCGTGACCCGCGGCGCCACCCATGCATGCCGGGTACACGGACCCGAACAGCTCTGGAGAAACTCCCGCATGAACCGCAAGACTTTGGTGCTGCCGGCAGTGGTCGGCCTGCTCACCCCGGTCCTCGCCGCGTGCGGCGGATCGGACAGCGGGAGCAAGGGCGGCGACGCCATCGTCGTCGGCACCACGGACCGGTTCACCGCCACCAAGGACGCCCCCGCGCCCGTCGACCCGGCCTACGCCTACGACGTCGGCACCTGGAACATCCTGCGGCAGACCGTGCAGACCCTGATGGCCCAGCCCAAGGGCGAGGGCGACCCGGTCCCGGACGCGGCCGAGAGCTGCGGCTTCACCGACAGCGGCAGTGAGCGCTACGCCTGCAAGCTGCGCGAGGGACTGAAGTTCGCCAACGGCGACCGGGTGACCGCCGAGGACGTCAAGTACTCCATCGACCGCGCCCGGCACATCAACTCCAGCAGTGGTGTCGCCGGCCTGCTGAGCACCGTCGACACGATCGAGACGCAGGGCGACCGCGAGGTGATCTTCCACCTCAAGACGGCCGACGCCACCTTCCCGTACAAGCTGTCCACCCCGGTCGCGGGCATCATCGAGCCGAAGAACTACCCGGCGGACAAGCTGCGCGACGGCTTCCAGGTCGACGGCTCCGGCCCGTACACCTTCCAGGCCACCGTCAGGGACAACGCCGTCGTCAGCGCCACCTTCTCCAAGAACCCTAACTACAAGGGCGCGGTGAAGGTGAACAACGACAAGGTCGTGCTGCGCTCCTTCGACGACGCGGACGCGATGGGCGCCGCGATCGACAAGGGCGTCATCGACGTCATGACCCGCACCATGTCGCCCGCGCAGATCCAGAAGCTGGACGCCGGCACCGACCAGAACGTCGACCTGGTCGACATGCCGGGTCTCGAGATCCGCTACCTGGCCTTCAACACCAATGCGACCAGCGTCAAGTCCAAGGCCGTGCGCCAGGCCATGGCCCAGGTGATCAACCGCGGCGAACTGGTCTCCAAGGTCTACGGCACCCAGGCCGAGCCGCTGTACTCGCTGGTCCCGGCCGGCATCACCGGCCACTCGAACTCGTTCTTCAACAAGTACGGCAACCCCAGCGTCGCCAAGGCCAAGGAGCTGCTGACGAAGGCCGGCATCACCACCCCGGTGAAGCTCACGCTGCACTACACCACCGACCACTACGGCTCGGCCACCAAGCAGGAGTTCGAGATCCTGCAGAAGCAGCTCAACGACAGCGGCCTGTTCGACGCGAGCATCCAGGGCCACCCCTGGGACACCTTCCGCCCCGCCGAGCAGAAGGGCAAGTACGACGTCTACGGCATGGGCTGGTTCCCCGACTTCCCCGACGCCGACAACTTCCTCGCGCCCTTCCTCGACAAGGGCAACTTCCTCGGCTCGCCGTACTCCAACAGCACGATCCAGCACACGCTGATCCCGCAGTCCCGCCGCGACGCCGACCGGCTGTCCGCCTCCAACAGCCTGACGCAGATCCAGGACATCGTCGCCGAGGACGTCCCGGTGCTGCCGCTGTGGCAGGGCAAGCAGTACGTCGCCGCACGGGACGACATCACGGGCGTCTCCTACGCCCTGAACTCCTCCTCGACGCTTCAGCTGTGGGAGCTCGGCCGCGGCGTGAGCGGCTGACGGCTTGCTCGACCGGGGGCAGTGACGGCTGCCCCCGGCGCCCGGGCCAGGAAGCGGCCCCGGGCTGACGGACCGACGACAAGGCATTTTCCAGTGAACATGCGTAAGCAGTGGCCAGTCCTGCCGATCGTGGCGGGCCTGGCCTCCGCCCTGTTGACCGGCTGCGGCTCGGGGAACGGCGATGCCGGGGGCACCGGCCACGCCGTGGTGATGGGGATGTCCGACGACGTCCTCGCCACGGACCCCGCGTCCGGCTACGACCCCGGCTCCTGGCTGTTGTTCGACAACGTTTTCCAGTCGCTGCTCAGCTTTCCGAAGGGCGGCATCGAACCCCAGCCCGAACTGGCGAAGCACTGCGCCTTCACCGACACCCGGGCCACGGTCTACCGGTGCGAGCTCAAGGACGGCCTGAAGTTCAGCAACGGTGACCCCCTCACCTCCGAGGACGTGAAGTTCTCCTTCGACCGCATGCTGAAGATCAACGACCCCGCCGGTCCGGCCGTCATGTTCCCGCTGCTCGGCAAGGTCGAGACGCCGGACGCGAAGACGGTCGTCTTCACCATGAAGGCCCCCGACGCCACCTTCCCCAGCAAGGTCGCCTCCGGTGCGGGCTCCATCGTCGACCACCGGCAGTACGACGCGAACGGGCTCCGCAAGGACGGCAAGGCGATCGGCTCCGGCCCCTACAAGCTGGACTCCTTCAGCAAGGACAAGGCCGTCTTCTCGGTCAACCCCGACTACAAGGGCACCGCCCAGATCAAGAACTCCGGCGTCACCATGAAGTTCTTCCACGGCGACCGCTCCGCGCTGAAGAAGGCCCTCCTCGGCGGCGACATCGACCTCGCCTACCGCGGTCTGACCGCCTCCGACATCGCCGGCATCGAGGCACAGGACGGCACCAAGGGCGTCGACGTCGTCGAGGGCAGCAGCGCCGAGGTCCAGCACCTGGTCTTCAACATGAAGGACCCGGTCGCCGGCAAGCTCGGCGTCCGCAAGGCCATGGCCTACCTCCTGGACCGCGACGCCCTGATGAAGAACGTCTACCAGGGCACCGCCACCCCGCTGTACTCGATCATCCCGGCGGGCATCACGGGCCACAACACGGCCTTCTTCGACACCTACGGCGCCCGCCCCTCCAGGGCCAAGGCCGCCGAGGCGCTGCACTCCGCCGGCATCGCCGGCAAGGTGAAGCTCACCCTGTGGTCCACGCCGTCCCGTTACGGCCCGGCCACCGACCAGGAACTGAAGGCCGTCGCCGGCCAGCTCAACGCCAGCGGCCTCTTCGACGCGAACGTGAAATCGGTGCCCTTCGCCCAGTACGAAAAGGACATCGCGGCCGGCAAGTACGGCGTGTACGTCAAGGGCTGGGTGCCGGACTACCCGGACCCCGACAACTTCACGGCGCCCTTCTTCGGCAAGGGCAACGTGCTCGACAACCACTACAGCAACGCGACCATCACCGGCTCGCTCATTCCCGGCACCGCGGCGCAGAGCGACCGTGCGGCGACCGACGCCGACTTCGGCCGGCTCCAGGACATCGTCGCCACCGAGCTGCCCGTCCTGCCGGTCTGGCAGGCCAAGCAGTACGCGGTCGCCCGCGACGGCGTCTACGGCCTGGAGTACTGCCTGGACGCCTCGACCGTGTTCCGGTTCTGGGAACTCAGCAAGAGCTGACGCCGGTTGCACCGAGGGCGCCCCTCCCGGCTCGGGAGGGGCGCCCTCGGCGTAGCGGCCGACCGGCTACTGCGCGCCGGGCCGCACCAGGCCGCTCTCGTACGCGTACACCGCGGCCTGCACCCGGTCGCGCAGGCCCAGCTTCGTCAGCACATGCCCCACATGCGTCTTGACGGTGGTCTCGCTGACGAACAGGTCCGCGGCGATCTCCGCGTTGGACAGCCCGCGCGCCACCAGCTTCAGCACCTCCACCTCCCGCTCGGTGAGGGTGTGCAGGGTGTCCGGCACCGGTTCCTCACCCGAGGGCAGATGAGTGGCGTACTTGTCCAGCAGCCGCCGCGTGATGCTCGGCGCGAGCATCGCCTCGCCGGCCGCGACCACCCGGATCGCCTGCACCAGCTCGTTCGCGGGCGCGTCCTTCAGCAGGAAACCGCTGGCACCGGCGCGCAGCGCCTCCACCACGTACTCGTCCAGGTCGAAGGTGGTCAGCACCAGCACCTTGGCCGGACCGTCCCGTCCAGGACCGGTGATCTGCCGGGTCGCCTCCACGCCGTCCATCCGCGGCATACGGATGTCCATCAGCACGACGTCCGGCTGCAGGGCCCGCACCTGGTCGAGGGCCTGCAGGCCGTCACCTGCCTCGCCCACGACCGCGATGTCCTGCTCTGCCTCCAGGATCATGCGAAACCCGGTACGCAGCAGGGGCTGGTCGTCGACCAGTAGGACGCGGATGGCCACGTGACACTCCTTCGCTAGTCCGGGCCCATTCTGCCCTGCGGCACGCCACCGGACTCCGGCGCCCTCACCGGCAGCGGATACGGCGGGGGAGTGCCGCCGAACTCCGGGCAGTGCGCCTGATGGTCGCACCAGCCGCACAGCCTGCTCGGCCGGGGCCGCCAGTCACCGGTCTCGGTGGCCTGCCGGATGGCCTCCCACAGCGCGTGCAGCTTGCGCTCCACCCGCTCCAGATCGGCGGGCACGGGGTCGTAGGTCAGCACGTCCCCACTGCCCAGGTAGACCAGCTGCAGCCGGCGCGGCACGACGCCCTTCAGCCGCCACACCACCAGCGCGTAGAACTTCATCTGGAACAGCGCGCCCTCGGTGTACTCCGGCCGCGGCGCCCTGCCCGTCTTGTAGTCGACGATCCGCACCTCGCCCGTCGGCGCCACGTCCACCCGGTCGATGATCCCGCGCAGCCGCAGCCCCGACGCAAGCTCCGCCTCGACGAACAGCTCCCGCTCGGCCGGCTCCAGACGCGTCGGATCCTCCAGCGTGAACCAGCGCTCCACCAGCCGCTCGGCCTCGTCCAGCCACTGCGCCAGCCGCTGCCCCTCCGGATCGTCGGCGAACAGCTCGCCCAGCTCCGGGCGGCTCTCCCGCAGCCGGTCCCACTGGCCCGGGATCAGCGCCTTGGCCCGCGGCGCCGTCCGCTCCCCGGCCGGTGCGTCGAACAGCCGCTCCAGCACCGCGTGCACCAGCGTGCCCCGGGTCGCCGCCTCGCTCGGCTTCTCCGGCAGCCGGTCGATCACCCGGAACCGGTACAGCAGCGGGCACTGCATGAAGTCCCCGGCCCGCGAGGGCGACAGGGAGGTGGGCGCGACGGCGGCGCGCTCGGCGCTCCCCGCGGGCGCGGCCGCCTCCTTCGGGGCTGCCTCCGGCGCAGGCGGGGCCGGGTCGTCGGGACCGCTCGGCGGGGCTCCCGCCTCCTCGATGCTGCTGTCCATGCCCACAGACCTTACGGCCCGCCACTGACAACGACCCTGCCGCCGCCCGCACCGGCCGCGCGACCGCCGGGCAAACACAAGGGGTGCCGGGGCGAAACGCACCCCCACGGCCGCATACCATCGACCACAGACCCTTCCGTCCGGCAGGTGCGGAAGACGCTTCGAACGAGGGGACACCGTGGACGTGAGCGGCGCGAGCGGGCAGCCGCGGCCCGGCGACGACGAGCCGGC
>NZ_JBLEBI010000262.1:0-7035 GCF_047340315.1 Streptomyces sp. AF1A | reverse complement strand
ACCACGGGCAGAGCACCGTACGAGGTGCCCCGCAGCCCGCGCACTCGGCCGGCAGCACCAGGTCGGTGAGGTCCTGCCACCACCCCCGCATGGCCACCACTGTGCCAACGACGCAGCCGCCGTACCACCCCTGTGGAAAACGCCCTGTGGACAACGGTCTGTCGAAAACCCGGAGTGCGTCCGGCAGCCCTCACCCGCCTGGTGAAACGCCCGCAGCGCTTCACCCGCCTGGAGAAACGCCCGGCAGCCTTTCACTCACCCGGAGGTACGGAGTGTCCCCCGCCCGGCGTCCACAAGGGCGGCGGCACCGGAAGCCGCGGCGCACGAGGCGGCCGCGGCGCACCCGGGTCCGGTCCTCAGCCCGGATAGGCCGGCGCCGTCCCGTCCTTGTCGATCTTCTGCCACTGCGCCCCGGACGGAAGCCGGACGATACCGTCGTCCGAGTAGGCCACCAGGGGCACCCGGTCGTCCTCGGACGCGGCCAGAGCCTTCACCCCGGGCAGCGCCCCGGGTGCCGGGCCGTCCAATGTGGAGCCGTCGACCTGGACGTACCGCATCTGCTGCACGCCGCCCTGCTCCTGGCCGACCACGAGCAGCCTGCTGTCCCCGGCCCACGACAGCGCGCTGACCTGTTCCAGGTCGGGCGCCGCGGAGCGCAGCTCCACCACCGAGACCCCCTCGCCCATCCGGTCCTCGCGCTCGATCCGGCCGATCAGCAGGGACTGCTTGCCGTCCTTCTCCACGACCAGCGCGATCCGCACCCCGTCGGCGGCCACCCTTGCGTCCTTGATGCGGCCGGACAGGTCCGGCACCGCGACCTTCTCCGCCTTGGCGACCCCGCGCTCCAGCACGTACAGGCTCGGGTTGCCCGGGTCCCGGTCGGCCACCCACAGGTCGCCCCGGGCGTCCCAGCTCGGCTTGGTCAGCCGGTCGTCGGGTGTCGCGCCCTTGCTGGTGACCACCGCGTCGCCGAGCGAGCCGTCCGACGTCAACGAGGTGACGTGCAGCGAGGCCCCGTCGTCCTCGACCGCGGCCACGGTGCGCTCGTCGCGCGACACCGCCACGGACTGCAGCGCCTTCTCGCCCTCGCCCAGCGGGCCCGGCACCGGATCGCCGGTCCCGGTGCCCCCGGGGGGCATCCGCACCAGCCGGTGCTTGCCGTCGACGTAGTACAGGTCTGCGGGCCGCTTCGCCGAGCCGTGCCAGGCGGCGGCCTCGGCGTGCTCCTCGTTCAGGTCGCACAGCCGGTGGCCGCCGACCCCCCGCAGCTCGACGGACTCCAGCGTGGGCGCCAGGTTCCGCAGGGTGAACAGCAGCTGGGTTGCCATCTCGGTGCACTTGGACGCCGCGACCTGGGACGCCTTGAGGTTCAGGGGCACCGTCAGCCTGTTCTGGTCGTCCGGCGCCAGTCCCGACACGTCCTTCTGCAGCGCCGTACCGGTCGGGAAGCTGGACCTGACCACGGGTTCGAGCCAGGTGGTGGGCCCCTTCAGCAGCGAGCGGACCATCTGCGTCATCGGGTCGACCTTGCTGCGCACGAACACCGGATCGGCGACCGCCACCGGCTCTCCGGACGCCCCGACGGCGGTGTTGGAGGCGAAGTAGTACTTGTCGACGGACGTGTAGTTGCGCTGGAAGTCCGACTTGCCCATGACGACGCCGTCGGGCAGTTCGTCGATGCGCCACTGCCCGCTCTTCGTGTCCTTGGTGAGGTGCACCTTCTTGCGGTAAGGACCGCCGTCGGGCTGGTACGCCTGGCGCGCGTCGACCGTGGCCACCCGGGTGCCGGTCAGCACGCAGCTGACGCTGTTGGACGCCTCCCGGCTGCCGGCGCGGCAGTCGGTCTCGATGCTCGGCCCGTTCGCGAGGACCGTGGTCGACTGCTCCGGCCGCCAGGTGTGCGCGGCGTCGGCCGTCAGATACTTGCGTGCCGTGTCGTACGCCGGGTCGTCACTGGTCAGTGCCTCGAGGAAGCCCTGCATGATCTCGCCGGGGGTGGCGTCCTCGGCCGGTGGCATGGCGAACACCCGGACTCCGGTGTCCTGCCGTGGCGTGGACTCCACGTTCCGCAGGTCGCCGTTGTCGGGCATCGAGGCGCACCCGGTCAGCAGGACAACCCCCAGGGCGGTGTACGCCGCCGCGCGCCCCGGCCGCCGCCGGACGCCCCCCTTGCGGTCAGCGCCCACGAAATGCCTCCCCTGGCTCGGTCGATTGCTCCGGCCGTGGCGGCCGGGCCGTGTCCGCGTCGGATGCCGCGCCCGCCGCGGCTCTGTCGTCGGGGCGCCGGGTGCCGCCGGCGGGCCGGGGCACCACGCGCGCGCCGCTGCCGTTCCCGGGCAGGGCGGTCGGATCGGCGGCGGGCAGCCGCGGCGCCACGGGGGCGCGCGGCGGCAGCGCGGGCGTACGGGAGCCGCCCTGCTGCAGCGGAACGGTCGCCCGCTTCTCCTCGCCCGTGCGGGACTGCCCGGCGTCGTCGAGGCCGCGGTTGCGGCGCGAGTCCTTGGGCTCCAGCGGTATCGGCGAGCCCCGCAGCGGCTCGTCCGCCGTTCTGGGCAGCGTGAGCCGGAACTGGGAGCCGCCGCCCGGCTCGCCCCAGGCCTGCAGCCAGCCGCCGTGCAACCGCGCGTCCTCCAGGGCGATCGACAGCCCGAGGCCCGTGCCTCCGGTGGTACGCGCGCGCGCCGGATCGGCCCGCCAGAAGCGGCTGAAGACGCGGGTGGCCTCGCCCGGCTTGAGGCCGACGCCGTAGTCGCGCACCGCGACGGCGACCGCACCGCCGGCGGCGGCGAGCTTGACGATGACGTCCTTGCCCTCGCCGTGCTCGACGGCGTTGACGACGAGGTTGCGCAGGATGCGCTCCACGCGCCGGGCGTCGGCCTCGGCGACGACGGGCTGCTGGTCGCCGATCACCCGTATGTGCGTGCCCTTGCGCTCGGCGAGCGGCTCGGCGCCGCTGACCACGCGCCGCACGACCTCCCTGAGGTCTATGGGTTCGGCCTCCAGCGCCGCCGCGCCCGCGTCGAAGCGGCTGATCTCCAGCAGGTCGGCGAGCAGCGACTCGAACCGGTCCAGCTGGTCGGCGAGCAGCTCGGCGGAGCGCGCGGTCACCGGGTCGAAGTCCTCGCGGGCCTCGTGGATGACGTCGGCGGCCATACGGACGGTGGTCAGCGGGGTGCGCAGCTCGTGCGAGACGTCCGACACGAACCGGCGCTGCATCCGCGACAGGTCCTCCAGCTGCTGGATCTTCACCTGGAGGTTCTGCGCCATCTTGTTGAAGGCCTCGCCCAGGCGGGCGATGTCGTCCTCTCCGGTGACCTTCATCCGCTCCTGCAGCCGCCCGGCGGACAGCCGCTCGGCGATCCCGGCCGCCATCCGCACCGGCGTGACGACCTGCCGCACCACCAGCCACGCGATGGCGCCCAGCAGGACGACGACGAACAGCCCGGCGGTCGCAAGCGTGCCCTTGACCAGGCTCAGGGACTTCTGTTCCTGCGTGAGCGGGAAGAGGTAGTACAGCTCGTAGGGGCGCCCGTTGGGGTCGCTGAGCTGCTTGCCGATGACCAGCGCGGGCTGCGGCTCCTTGCCGTTGGAGTAGACGATCCGGGTGTAGCTCTGCGCGGCCGTCGTACCGCTGTTGACCCGCTCGCGCAGATCGGCGGGCACGCTGGAGGTCGGGTTGACGTTCCCGGAGCCGCGCGGGCTGCGCCCGCCGCCGCTGTCGTCGCCCACGGGCAGCGTGACCACGTCGAAGGCGCCCGCGCCGCCGCTGGACAGCGACGCCACGAGGTCGCTCATCCACTGGATGACGTTCTGGGACTGCCGCCCGTCCGGCGCGGTGGTGCCGTCACCGGCGCCGGTCGCGGTGCCCGTGTCCGTGTCCGTCGCGGTCCCGCCGGCGGCCGCCTCGTCGGCCTTCTGCTTGGCCACCGCGAAGCCGCCGGTGGCCTGGCTCTGGGAGGCCCGCACCTTCGCGTCCAGCAGGCCGTTGCGCACCTGCCCGATCACGACGAAGCCCAGCAGCAGGACGACACCGAGCGACATCAGCAGCGTGGTGGCGACGACCTTGAGCTGGATGTTGCGTCGCCACAGCCGCATCACCGGCAGCAGCGGACGGCGCACCCAGCGCAGGAACAGCCGCAGGACCGGGCTGCCCTGGACCCCGCCCCGGAGCAGCCCGCCCTCGAAGACACTTCTGAACCGCGCACCCGCCGTGCGGCCGACAGGCCGCTCCGGACGGGCCCCGGACCGGCCGGGGGCCGAAGCGGCGCTGTCCCCGGTCACGTCAGCTCGGCCCGGCCTTGTAACCGACGCCACGGACGGTCACCACGATCTCCGGCCGCTCGGGGTCCTTCTCGACCTTGGAGCGCAGGCGCTGGACGTGCACGTTGACGAGGCGGGTGTCGGCGGCATGCCGGTAGCCCCAGACCTGCTCGAGCAGCACCTCGCGGGTGAAGACCTGCCACGGCTTGCGGGCGAGCGCGACCAGCAGGTCGAACTCCAGCGGGGTCAGCGCGATCGACTGCCCCTCCCGCTTCACCGAGTGCCCGGCCACGTCGATGACCAGGTCGCCGATGGTCAGCTGCTCCGGCGCCGGCTCCTCCGACCGCCGCAGCCGCGCCCGGATCCGCGCGACCAGCTCCTTCGGCTTGAACGGCTTGACGATGTAGTCGTCCGCGCCCGACTCCAGGCCCACGACCACGTCGACGGTGTCGCTCTTCGCCGTCAGCATCACGATCGGCACCCCGGACTCGGCCCGGATCAGCCGGCACACCTCGATGCCGTCCCGGCCGGGCAGCATCAGATCGAGCAGCACCAGATCCGGCTTGGTCTCACGGAAAGCGGCCAGCGCCTTGTCGCCGTCGGCTACGAAAGACGGCTCAAAACCTTCACCACGCAGCACGATCCCGAGCATCTCGGCCAGTGCGGTGTCGTCGTCGACGACAAGGACTCGTCCCTTCATAAACGACATCATCCCATTCTCATAACAGCGACAGGCGCCCTGGTGAGGGAGGTCACTGGCCGGTGACGATAGTCGTATGGGGCGCTCACTGTCTGCCCCTGTCCCTCCGGTCGTCGATGCCATGGGCGGATACGGGCTCCGCAGCGGTGCGCCGCCGGCCCGGGCCGTGCGGTCGCCGTCGTGGTCGTACGGGCACAGGATGGACAGGACGGACCGGGCGAGCGACGCGGCGATGCGCCGGGACGCGGCAGCCGGAAGGAGGCGCTACGCCATGACCCAGTTCATGGATGTCCACCACGGGATGAAGGGCATCACGGCCGACCAGCTGATGCAGGCCCACCAGGCCGACCTCGCCATCGAGGAGGAAGAAGGCGTCCACTTCGAGAGGGCCTGGGCGGACCCGGAGTCCGGCACGGTCTACTGCCTCTCCGAGGCACCCTCGGCCGAAGCGGTGCAGCGCATCCACGAACGCGCCGGTCACCGGGCCGACGAGATCCACGCGGTCCCCCTGACCGCGTGACCGGCCCTCAGGGCGGTGCCGTTCGCTGATGCCGGCGCCGGACGTCACGGCCTCCTCGCCCGCGGACCACCGCGCGTGAAGGGGCCGTTGATGTCGATCCGGCCGGTGCCGGCCGGTGCCACCCCTCAACCGGCCGTCGTCCCGCGCGACCTGGCGCACAACTCCGCGAGAGCGGCGCCCGTCACGGGGGAAACGGCCCCCTCCTCGGTGACGACGGCCGTCACCAGCTCGGGCGGCGTCACGTCGAACGCCGGGTTGTACGCCTGCGTCCCGAGGGGTGCCACGGGGATCCCGCCGCCTGCTCCGGCCACCGGCATCTGGGGCACCGTGATGTCCGTCACTTCGAAACCGGGGCGCTGTTCGACCTCGATGGACGCCCCGTCAGGAGTGTCCGGATCGACCGTCGTCAGCGGCGCCACCACGATGAACGGCACATGGTGGTAGCGCGCGAGCACGGCGAGCGGATAGCTCCCCACCTTGTTCGCCACCGAACCGTCGGCCGCGATCCGGTCCGCCCCGATCAGCACCGCGTCCACCTCACCGGCCGCGAACAGGGAACCCGCCGCGTTGTCGGTGAGCAGCGTGTACGCCATGCCGCTGCGGGCCGCCTCGTACGCCGTGAGGCGAGCCCCTTGCAGCAGCGGACGCGTTTCGTCCACCCACAGGCGCCGCAACCGCCCTTCGCGGTGCGCCGCGAGCGCCACCGCGAAGGCCGTGCCCTCTCCGCCGGACACCAGCGATCCGCTGTTGCAGTGGGTGAGGATCCGGTGCCCGCCGCCGGGCAGGAGTTCGTCCAGCAGCGCAAGGCCGTGGGCCGCCATCCGGGCGCTGGCCTCCGCGTCCTGCCGGTGCAGCGCGCGCGCCGCCGCCAGCGCCTCGGTGGCCGCCGCGGTGGGGTCACCGGTGCCGGCGAGCGCGGCCTGGTGCGCGGCCTGGGCTCGGCGCACCCCGACCGACAGGTTCACCGCGGTGGGCCGGGCGCCCTCCAGCGCCCGCGCCGCCTCGGCCACGTCGAACCCGCGCGCGGCGGCGAGCGCGACACCGTACGCCCCGGCGATGCCGAGCAGCGGCGCTCCGCGCACGGCGAGCGACCGGATCGCCTCCACCAGTGCCGGTGCGTCCGTGCACACCAGCTCGACCTCCTCGGCCGGGAGCCTCGTCTGGTCGAGAAGGACCAGCACGGGACCTTCGGGTGGCTCCTCCCATCGGATCGCCGGTATCCCGGTCGGCCGTCGGTCTGTGCCGGTTCGCGCCTGGTGATCAGCCATGCGGTCAGTCTGCCCCGGATCCACCGGACAATTGAAGGCATCGAGCCTGCACCGCGGCCGGTCCGCCGGTGACCGGCCCATGGCACGATGGCTGCCAACCTGCCGCCGCATCCGCGGAAGGGCACCGAGAAGGAGCTCCGATGACAGACACTCCGGGCTGGGCCTCGCCCGGATCCGCCCCGCCGCCCGAGGGGCGGGAATCCGGCACGCCCGGCCCCGCCGAGCCCGCCGACCGCCCCGGCCCCGCACCGCAGCAGGGCACGCAGCCGCAGGGCCCGGGCGTGCAG
>NZ_JBLEBI010000261.1:0-7044 GCF_047340315.1 Streptomyces sp. AF1A | reverse complement strand
CGCGGCAGCACGCCGACCGGAAGAGCCCGTCCCCGGCATCTGAGATCAACCCCACGCGTGCCCCCCGTCGCATCGGCGGCGGGAGGTGCGACAGCATGGGGCGCCGAGACCCTCGTACCTGCGAGTACATCCGGCCGTACGACCGAAAGGCGCCCCATGTCCGCCCCCGCGCACGCCCCCAAGCCCGAGATCCTCGCCGCGTTCGAGGCGGCGAAGGGATTCATGCCCGTGGACGAGGGGCTGGCGCTGTACGCGGCGGCGGTGGAGGCCGTGCGGCTCGGGCTGCCGCTGCTGGAGGTGGGCACCTACTGCGGGCGCTCCACCGTGCTGCTCGCCGACGCGGCCCGGGCGGCCGGGGTGACCGCGCTGACCGTCGATCACCACCGGGGCAGCGAGGAGCAGCAGCCCGGCTGGGACTACCACGACCCGGAGACCGTCGACCCCGAGGTCGGCCTGATGGACACCCTGCCCGCCTTCCGCCGCACGCTGTTCCGGGCGGGCCTGGAGGAGCACGTCGTCGCCCTCGTCGGCCGTTCCCCGCAGATCGCCGCGCTCTGGCGCACCCCGCTCGGCCTCGTCTTCGTCGACGGCGGCCACACCGACGAACACGCCACCGCCGACTACGAGGGCTGGGCCCCGCACGTGGCCGAGGGCGGCCTCCTCGTCGTCCACGACGTCTTCCCGGAGCCGGCGGACGAGTTCACCGGGCAGGCCCCCTACCGGGTGTATCTGCGGGCCCTGGCGTCCGGGGCGTTCTCCGAGGTGGCGGCGGCCGGCTCGCTGCGTGTCCTGCGGCGAACGGGAGCGGGGATCTGAGGTCCCGGTTAGAGTCGCAGACGTGTCGTATCTAGGCCCGGAGTTCGATCCCCCGCAGCCGCGCCGGTCCCGGCGCGGCCCGCTGACCGTGGCGCTCGCCGTGCTGCTGCCCGGTGCGCTGCTCGGCTGGCTGGCGTACGAGGCGGTGGGCGACGGCGGTTCCCCCGACGCCCGCCGCACCGTCTCGCCCGCCCCGAGCGCCCGCACGTCGGCGGCCTCCACCTCGCCCTCGGCGCCCGCCTCGCCGTCCGCCTCCTCCGGCGGCGACGCCAAGGCGCCCGCCGGGGAGCCGACGCCCCTGGGCACCGGCCCCCTCAAGGGCAAGGTGATCGTCGTCGACCCGGGGCACAACCCGGGCAACTTCCAGCACACGACCGAGATCAACCGCCAGGTGGACATCGGCACCAACCGCAAGGAGTGCGACACCACCGGCACGTCCACCAACGCCGGCTACACCGAGGCCCGGTTCACGCTCGACGTGGCGCACCGCCTGCGCACGCTCCTGGAACGGCAGGGTGCCACCGTCCGGTTCACGCACGACGGCGACAGCCCCGCCTGGGGGCCGTGCGTGGACGAGCGCGCCCGGATCGGCAACGCGGCGCACGCCGACGCGGCCATCTCCATCCACGCCGACGGCTCCGCCTCCGGCAACCGCGGCTTCCACGTGATCCTGCCGGGCTCCGTGCACGCGGGCGCCGCCGACACCCGGAAGATCGTCGGCCCCTCCCGCGACCTCGGCACCCGGATCGCGGGCACCTTCCTGCGCGAGACCGGCGAGCCGCCCTCCAACTACGTGGGCGACGGCACGGGTCTCGTCACGCGTACGGACCTGGGCGGTCTCAATCTGTCAACGGTTCCGAAGGTGTTCATCGAGTGCGGCAACATGCGCGATAGCAAGGACGCGGCACTGCTGACCAGCGGCGCCTGGCGGCAGAAGGCGGCGCAGGGGATCTCTGAGGGAATCGTGAGTTTCCTGCGCGAGTCGTGACGGCGGGCGGAACCGGCCGGACAGCCGGATCTTGCGACCGGTAGTGTCTACCGACGACGAGACGACTTTGCGAAGGACCCTTGAAGTGAATATCCGCTCCCTCACTAGAGGCGACGGCGCGGTGATCGTGGCAGCGGTGGTGCTGTTCATCGCCTCGTTCCTCGATTTCGAAAGCGCCTCCGTCTTCGGCGGCACCTACAGCCGGAACGCATGGGACAGCCTGGGCACGGGCCTGGGCATCTACATGGGCGCGGTGATCGGTGGCGTCCTCATCGTCGTCAACCGCTGCCTGCCGCAGCCGCGCAAGGTGGCCGGGCTCGACCTGGCGCAGGTCGGCACCGCGTTCGGCATCCTGGCCGCCTGGACGCTGCTGTGGTCGCTGATCGACCTCGGTGACGGAGTGGACGCCGGCGCCGGTCTCGTCCTCGGCTTCATCGCGGCCCTCGTCCTCGCGGGCGCCGCCATCGCCACGCCCCTGGTGCCCGCCCTGCAGGCTGCGCTGATCCCGGCCCCCAAGCCGGTCGCCCCGCAGCCGTACGGCGCCCAGCCGCCCGGTGGTTACGGCTACCCGGGCGCCCAGCCGCAGCAGCCGTACGGCGCCCAGCCGCAGCCGGGCCAGCCGTTCGGGCAGCAGTCGCCGGCCGCGCAGGGCGCCCCGGCGCCGCAGGGCGCCGCGCCGGACTTCTCGCCGTTCTGGTTCGCCGTGCCGGTCACCCGCCCCCTGTTCCCGGAGGACGGCTCGCCGGCCCCGATCGCCGAACTGGCGCCGGGCACCTGGTACCTGGCCGTCGAGCAGCGCGGCGCCGCGCTGGTCGCCCAGACCCAGGACGGCCGCCGTGGCGTGCTCCAGGACACCTCCGGCATCCAGCGCGGCTGAGCCCGCGCACCGCGCCGCATCCGGCCCCTCGCCCTTCCGGGCGGGGGGCCGTTGCCGTACAGTCGCCCCCGGCTGGTGAACTGACGGACCGTCAGGAGGCAGGCGGATGCGGCTCGGTCTCGCACTCGGCTACTGGGGACGCGGTCCCGGCACGGACCACGTGCCGCTCGCGCGGGAGGCGGAACGGCTCGGCTACGACTCGGTGTGGACGGCCGAGTCCTGGGGGTCGGACGCCTTCACCCCGCTCACCTGGATCGCCGCGCAGACGTCGACGATCAGGCTGGGCACCGCCGTTGCGCAGATGGCCGCGCGCTCGCCGACCGCCACCGCGATGCACGCGCTCACCCTGGACCACCTCTCCGGCGGGCGCATGATGCTCGGGCTCGGGCTGTCCGGGCCGCAGGTGGTGGAGGGCTGGTACGGCCGCCCGTTCCCGGCCTCACCGCTGACCGCGACCCGCGAATACGTGGACGTCGTACGGCAGGTGCTGCGCCGCGAGGCGCCGGTGGAGGTGGACGGGCGGTTCCATCCGCTGCCCTACCGCGGCCCGGACGGCACGGGGCTCGGCAGACCGCTCAAGCCCATCACCCACCCGCTGCGCCCGGACCTGCCCGTGCTGCTCGGCGCCGAAGGGCCGCGCAACGTGGCGCAGACGGCCCGGATCGCCGACGGCTGGCTGCCGCTGTACTGGGCGCCCGGCCGGCCCGAGGTGTACGGAGAGGTGGTGCGGGCGTTGCCGCCGGGCTTCCTGGTGGCCCCGATGGCCCGGGTGCAGGTGTGCGACGACGTCGCCGAGGGGCTGCTGCCCGTCAAGGCGATGCTCGGCTTCTACATCGGCGGGATGGGCCACGCCTCCCGCAACTTCCACGCCGACCTGATGGCCCGCATGGGGTACGAGGCGCAGGCCCGCCGTGTCCAGCAGCTGTTCCTTGCGGGGCGCCGCCGGGAGGCGGTGCTGGCCGTGCCGGACGCCTTCGCCGACGAGATCTCCCTGGTCGGACCGCGTGAACGCATCGCCGAGCGGCTGGAGTTGTGGCGCAAGGGCCCGGTGACGCACCTGCTGGCCATGGCACCGGACCCGCACACCCTCAGGGTGCTGGCCGAACTGAACTCGTGAGGGAACTCCTGACTGAGCGCCTGACAGAACGCCCGACTGAACTTCTGACGGAACTTCTGACGGAACTTCTGACGGAACTTCTGACGGAACTTCTGACGGAACTTCTGACCGAACGCCTGACGAACGCCTAGGAGCCGCTCCTGAGCTGGCTCGCCGACGGCACCTTGTTCTGGACCGGGGCGCCGGCGCTCTTGCCCGCGTCCTTGACCTTGTTGATGATGTCGTCGAAGGAGCCGGCCGCGTTCTGGTCGCCCTTGCGTAGTTTGGCCGGAAGGTCCTTCAGGGACTGGATGCCGGCGTTGAGCGGCGCGAGCGCCTTGGACAGGAGCGGATCGCCCTGAGCGTTGCGGACGGCGGCCTTGAGCCGGTTGTAGGCGAAGGCGCCGGCGAGGCCGGCCTTCACCAGGGTCAGCTTGCGGCCGTGGGCGCCCTTCTTGAACTTGCCCGCCTTCCACGGCTTGACGATCCACTGGTAGGTGGCGCCGGCCGCGAGAGCGGCGTTCGCCACGAACCGGGTCTTGGCGAACTTCTGCCGTTCGGCGGACGTGGTGGGGCTGGGGGTGTCGGCGGCCGGCAGCACCTGGACCGCCGCGGTGTCCTTCGTACTGGTGGTGGTCGCGCTGGCGCCGTAGGCCGCGGAACCGGCCAGCAGGGCGCAGCACAGGGTGAGTGCCACGCAGAGGCGGCGTATCGGTACGGGCACGAGTGCCTCCCGACAGGTGTCGCGGAGCGTTTGCTTCCTCCGCCAGGCTCACTCCGCAAGGCCCGCTACGCCACTCGGGGGACACGCCACGGGTTTCACCGTGCGTGATCCGGCAATCCGGAGAGTATGTCCCCTCGATATCGCAACGGTGCGAATCAGGCCGGGACGGTCATCGCGATCGTCGCCGACGTCATGGCGGTGATTCTCGGCCTGTGGATCCTGATGTATCTGCTGGACGCGAACCGGGCCAACAGCCTGGTGCAGGTCGTGCACGACGCCGCCGCATGGCTGGCGGGCTGGTCCCACGACCTGTTCACGTTCGACCGGGCGTGGGCCCGGGTGGTGGCCGGTTACGGACTCGCCGCCGTGGTCTACCTCTTCGTCGGCCACGCCATCGCCCACCGCATGCACCGGCACTGAACCGGGACCCCGGCACGCCGCCGCCCGGCGACAGGGCTAGCGGCAGCAGTCGGGGTCCAGGCCGGCCGGCAGGCGGTCGCCGCCGAAGACGGCGCAGGTGGCCTCGTGGCCGCCCAGCGCGGCCACGGCCAGCAGCAGGGAGCCGGCCGTCCAGGTGGTGAGTTCGCGGGGCCAGACGGCGTCGTCCTCGAAGACGTAGCCCGTCCAGTACAGGCCCGACTCGGGATCGCGCAGGTGCTGGATGGACTGCAGGATCTCCAGGGCCCGGTCGGACTCGCCCATCGCCCACAGGGCGAGCGCGAGTTCGCTGGACTCCCCGCCGGTCACCCACGGGTTGGGGACCACGCACCGCACCCCGAGGCCCGGGACGACGAACCGGTCCCAGGACTCCTCCACGCGGGCCTTGGCCTCCACTCCGGTCAGGGCGCCGCCGAGGACCGGGTAGTACCAGTCCATCGAGTAGCGGTCCTTGTCCAGGAAGCGCTCGGGATGCCGGCGGATCGCGTGCCGCAGCGCGCCGAGCGCCAACTCCCAGTCCGGCTGCGGCTCCTCGCGCTGCTCGGCGATGGCGAGCGCGCAGCGCAGCGCGTGGTGGATGGAGGAGCTGCCGGTGAGCAGGGCGTCGGTCGCGGGCGTGCCGTCGTCGTCGCGGCGCCAGCCGATCTGGCCGCCGGGCTGCTGCAGCCGCAGCACCCACTCCACGGCCGCGTGCACGGCCGGCCACATGCGGTCCAGGAACGTGTCGTCGCCGGTGGAGAGATAGTGGTGCCAGACGCCCACGGCCACGTAGGCGACGAAGTTGGACTCGCGGGCGCGCTCGGTGACGTCGTCGTGGGCGCCGTCGGCGTAGGCCGCGTACCAGGAGCCGTCCTCGTTCTGGTGGCGGGCGAGCCACCGGTAGGCCCGCTCGGCGGCCTCGTGCTCCCCGGCCGCGTCCAGCGCCATGGCGGCCTCGGTGTGGTCCCAGGGGTCGAGGTGGTGGCCGCGGAACCAGGGAATCGCGCCGTCCTCCCGCTGCACGGCCAGGATGCCGCGGACGGTCGCGGCGGCCTGCTCGGCGGTGAGGACCCCGGGCAGGACGAGGTGTTCTGTCCGGGGGGTGGTCACTTGGCGGCCACCTCGTCGGCGAGACGCGGCAGGTGGGGCTTGGTCGCGTAGACGACGAAGCTCTTGCCGATCAGCGGGTTCAGCGCCTGCTCGGCGACCCGGGTGGCCAGCGGCTTCTTCATGATGTCCCAGACCAGCAGCTTGTGGTACGCCCGCACGGGCAGCGCCTTGTCGTTGTCGACGCCGAAGGCGCACTTCAGCCACCAGTAGGGCGAGTGCAGGGCGTGCGCGTGGTGGCTGCCGTACGGCTTCAGGCCCGCCTCGCGGATCTTCGCGACCAGCTCGTCGGCCTTGTAGATGCGGATGTGGCCGCCCTCGACCTCGTGGTAGGCGTCGGACAGCGCCCAGCAGACCTTCTCGGGCCCGTAGCGCGGCACGGTGACGGCGAGGCGGCCGCCCGGCCTGAGCACGCGCACCATCTCCGCGAGGACGCCCTTGTCGTCGGGGATGTGCTCCATCACCTCGGAGATGATGACGACGTCGAAGGACTCGTCCGGGAACGGCAGCGCGAGGGCGTCGCCCTCCAGGGCGGTGGCGGTGGCGCCCTCGGGGGCCTCACCGGCCTCCTTCATGGCCGCGAACCACTTGGCGACCTCGCGGATCTCCTCCCCGTTCCGGTCGAGGGCCACGACCCGCGCGCCGCGCCGGTAGCACTCGAAGGCGTGCCGGCCGGCCCCGCAGCCGAGGTCCAGGACTCGGTCGCCGGGGGCGAGCGGGAACCGGGAGAAGTCGACGGTCAGCACGTGGCCCTGCTTTCGGTGTAGACGCCGGTGTCACTCGTGGCGGCCGCGGACGCGACGCTCGCCGAGGCCGCGGGCACCACACTCTGAGGGGCCGCGGAGCGGCCGGGTATCGGGGCCGTGGAGCGGCCGTCCCGGCCGTGGTCCCCGCCGCGCCCGTCCCGGGCGATGGCCTCGCGGTACCGGGCCACCGTGCCCTGCGCGGCGCGGGCCCAGGTGAAGTTGCGCAGCACCCGCTCCCGGCCCGCGCGGCCGAGCCGCACCCGCAGCTCACGG
>NZ_JBLEBI010000260.1:0-7135 GCF_047340315.1 Streptomyces sp. AF1A | reverse complement strand
AGGTGTCAAGAGGTTCAGACCGGAACCATCTCCGGGCGTCCGCTCAACCTGTCCCGGTTTGACGGGACTTGTACCGGGAGAGTTCCACGTCGGCTTCACAAACGCTGTTCTCGGGTCATACAGGCGTGGTTACAGTGCTCAGGTAGTCACGCAGTGAAGTCGTCCTGGCGCATTGGAGTGACAGTGACACCGGTGGGCCGGCGGGTGGGAAGAGCGGGGAGCTGCGCGTGCCAACTGCCATTGCCGTGACGAGTGCCGACATGGCACTGCCGCCACAGGACGAACGCACCATGCCCGCGGTCGTGCTGAGCGACCTCGACCGGCGGCCCCTCGACCACGCCCTCGTCGAACTGCACGCGCTCACCGAGCAGTACGGGTATGTCGTCGTCGTGTGCTCGCAGGCCACCCCCGAGCCCGTCGTGCGGCGCCTGTACACCCTGCGCTCGCTGCTGGAGAGCGACCGCGTCGCCCTGTTCCGGCCGGAGCTGCCGCCGCTCGGCATCGCCGTGCTCGCCCGGCAGTTGCGGCAGCTCGCCTCCTGCGACCTGAGCCCGGGCGTGCTCGCCTCCGCCGGGCGGCTGCTCACCCACTACATCCACGCCGGCGCCGTCCTCGGCTCCGTCGCCAGACTGGACCGGGTGCCCGTCGGGCTGAAGGCGCACGCCAGGTCGTGGGTGCCGGGCAGCCAGTTCGCCGTGCTCGCCCACCCCGAGCCGCAGCTCGTCAGGCTCGCCCCCGGCGCCACCCTCAAGGGGCCGGAGTTCGGCACCTGGATGCTGGTTGCCAAGGGACAGGCGCAGAGCGACTGGGTCGCCGGTCTCGCCTCCGCGTGGAACGTGCACGGGCTGCGCGAGGCCGCGCTGCCCGCCGAGTCCCCGGTGTGGTGGGGCACCGGTCGGGTGGTCGAGTTCTGCAGCTACCTCGCCGACCTGTCCGTCCTCTACCAACTGGTCACCTCCGTACGGCAGACCAGCTGTCACTGGTGCGGCCTGGACGTCATCGGCGACCGCTGCGTCTTCTGCTCCGCCACCCCGCCCGCCCCCGAGCCGCCCGCCCCCCGCGCCCTGGAACAGCGCACGCCCGCCTGACCGCACCCGTAAGTCCCATCCCGCTCGACGTCCCGCTCGACCGATTCCCCCAATGAGGTTGCACGGTTCATGAACTCCCGTCAGCGCCGCGGCGTGATACTCCTGATCCTGTCGGTCCTGTGCGCTCTCGGCGCGTTCGCCGGGGTGCTCTCCGTCGTCCACGACGTGAACTCCAAGGTCGGACCCGAGGTCACCGCCTACCGGGTGCGCTCCGACGTGAAGCCGTACACCACTCTGGACGCAAGCCAGTTCGAGAGGGTCGGCATGCCCAGGCGCTGGCTGCCCGGCACCGCCGTCACCGACCTCCGCCAGATCCGGGGCAAGATCGCCGTGACCACGCTGCACGCCGGCTCCCTGCTCCAGACCGACATGATCGTCGACCAGCCCGCCCTCCAGCCCGGGCAGCAGGAGGTCGCCATCATGATCGACGCGGCGACCGGTGTGGCGGGGAAGATCACCCCGGGGTCCCGGGTCAACGTCTACGCGACCTTCGAGGGGAAGAAGGAGGGCGACCCCGACCAGTCGAAGATCATCGTCACCGACGCCCGCGTCCTGGACGTCGGCCGCATCACCGCCCTGGACCCCGACTCGGGCAAGAACCAGCAGCAGCCCAGCGAGGCCGTCCCCATCACCTTCGCGCTGTCCACCCTCGACGCCCAGCGCATCACCTACGCCGAGTCCTTCGCCCAGCGCGTCCGGCTCGCGCTGGTGGCGCCCGGCAGCGAGACCAGCGTCCCCGACCGGGACCGCACCTACGAACTCGCGACGGACAAGTGAGAGGCGGCCATGCCCACCAGGATCCTCCCGGCCGGCGCGGACCCGGACGCCGTCCGCTCCCTCACCACCCTGCTCAGCCAGCTCCCGGACGCCGAACCGCAGCCGCCGGTCGGCGACTCCACCCAGCTGGTCGACGCGCTCGCCCGGATCGCCGCCGAGTCCGTGGACGAACTGCCCGAGGTCGTGGTCGTCCACGAGCGGATCGGCCCGGTACCGGCCCTGGAGCTGATCCGCGAGGTCGCCCTGCGCTTCCCGGCCGTCGGCGTCATCCTCGTCACCACCGACGCGAGCCCCGGCCTGTTCGCCGCCGCCATGGACGCCGGCGCCCGCGGCCTGGTCGCGCTCCCGCTGTCGTACGAGGAACTCGCCGGCCGGGTCCAGGCCGTCGCCCAGTGGTCGACGGGCGTACGACGCCACCTCGGCCACGGCGCCGAGGTGTTCGGCGGAGCGGGCGGCACCCTCGTCACGGTCAGCGGCGCCAAAGGAGGCGTCGGCGTCACCCTGACGGCGATCCAGCTCGCCCTCGCCGCGCAGGCCTCCGGGCGCCCCACGGCCCTCGTCGACCTCGACCTGCAGACCGGAGACATCGCCTCCTACCTGGACATCCAGTTCCGCCGGTCCGTGGCCGACCTCGCCGCCATCACCGACATCTCGCCGCGCGTCCTCGCCGACGCCGTCTTCCGCCACGACACCGGGCTCGCCCTGCTCCTCGCGCCCGGCGAGGGCGAGCGCGGCGAGGAGGTCACCGACCGCGCCGCCCGCCAGATCGTCGGCGTCCTGCGCTCGCGCTACGAGGTGGTCGTGGTGGACTGCGGGGCCCAGCTCAGCGGAGCCGGGGCCGCCGTGGTGGAGATGGCCGACACCGCGCTGCTGGTCACCACCCCGGACGTCGTCGCCGTACGCGGCGCCAAGCGGACCGTGCGGATGTGGGACCGGCTGCAGATCCGCAAGGCCGAGGAGACCACCGTGGTCGTCAACCGGCACACACGCGGTACGGAGATCCAGCCGGCGCTGGTCCAGCGCATCACCGGGACCGCGCTCGCGCGCACGGCGGTTCCCGCCAACTTCAAGGAACTTCAAGCCGTCGTGGACGCGGGGCGGGTCCACGAGCTCGACGGCAGGAGCACGGTGAAGCAGGCCCTGTGGGCGCTCGCGGGGGAGCTGGGGCTGGCGAAGGCGGTTGAGGGGTCCCACCGCGGGGGCGGGCGCGGCCCGGTCGGACTGCGGCGGCGGAAGGAGTGAGCGGCCCATGAAACGGGGTGGGGACCGCGGGCAGGTCAGCATCGAGTTCCTCGGCATGGCCCCGCTGATCGTCCTGACGCTGGTGCTCATGTGGCAGGCCGTGCTGGTGGGGTACGCCTACACGCTCGCGGGGAATGCTGCGGACGAGGGGGTGCGCGCGGGCACGGCGGCGCCCCGGGGGGAGCGGTACGGGGTGTGCCGGCAGGCGGCGCTGCGGCATCTGTCGGGGGCGTGGCGAGGGGGTGCGAGCGTGGCCCGGTGCGGCGGGACCGGCTATGTGACCGCGGACGTGGCGATCAAGGTCCCCGTCCTCTTCCCGGGCTCCGTCGACTTCCCCGTCACGGTGCACGGCCACGCCGGCGCCGTGGAGGAGGTGAAGCACTGAGATGCCGTGGCGCAGCGGACGCGACCGGGGGCAGGTCGCCATCGAGTACCTGGGGTTCGTGCCCGTCCTGCTGATCGTGGGGCTGGCCGGCCTCCAGATCGGGGCGGTGGCCTACGCGGCCGAGCAGGCGGGCACGGCGGCGCGGGCCGGGGCGCGGGCGGCCTCGCTCGGGCAGTCGTACACGCAGGCCTGCGCGGACGCGGTGAGCGGGGGCATGCGGGTGACCTGCTCGTCCGGCGGCACGGGCGACTCCGTGACCGTGACCGCCACCGTCCGCATCCCGAAGATCGTCTGGGACCTCGGCGCCGCCACCAAGACCGCCACCATGCCGCTCGACCACCAAGCGAGGAGTCGCCGACCATGAGCCTGCGGGCACGCATCAGCACTCCCGAGGAGCACGGCAGCCGGGGGGAGGACGGGCACCTGGTCGCCTCCTACCGGGCCAAGCTGCTGGAGGAGATCGACCTCGCGGAGATGGGCTCGCTCGCCGCCGCCGAGCGGCGGACGCGCCTGGAGCGGGTGCTCGGGCACATCATCAGCCGCGAGGGCCCGGTCCTGTCGACGGTGGAACGCTCCCAGCTGATCCGCAGAGTGGTCGACGAGGCGCTGGGCCTCGGCATCCTGGAGCCCCTCCTCGAGGACGCCTCCATCACCGAGATCATGGTCAACGGCCCGGACGCGATCTTCGTCGAGCGCGGCGGACGCGTGGAGCAACTGCCCCTGCGATTCGTCTCCGCCGACCAGCTGATGCAGACCATCGAGCGGATCGTGTCGACCGTCAACCGGCGGGTGGACGAGTCCAATCCGATGGTGGACGCCCGACTGCCCTCCGGGGAGCGCGTCAACGTCATCATCCCGCCGCTGTCGCTGACCGGACCGATCCTCACCATCCGCCGCTTCCCGCGCTCCTTCACCCTCCAGGAGCTGATCTCCTTCGGCTCGCTCGACGAGCCGATGGTGTACCTGCTGGCGGGCCTGGTGCAGGCGAAGTTCAACATCATCGTCTCGGGGGCGACGGGCACCGGGAAGACGACCCTGCTGAACGCCCTCTCCGGGCTGATCCCCCCGCACGAGCGCATCATCACCATCGAGGACTCCGCCGAACTCCAGCTCCAGCAGAGCCATGTGGTCCGCCTGGAGTCCCGGCCGCCCAACGTCGAGGGCAAGGGCCAGGTCACCATCCGCGACCTGGTGCGCAACTCCCTGCGCATGCGGCCCGACCGGATCGTGGTGGGCGAGGTCCGCGGCGGCGAGTCCCTGGACATGCTCCAGGCGATGTCGACCGGCCACGACGGATCGCTGGCGACCGTGCACGCCAACAGCGCCGAGGACGCGCTCACCCGGCTGCAGACCCTCGCCTCCATGTCCGACGTCGAGGTGCCGTTCGTGGCGCTGCACGACCAGATCAACAGCGCGGTCGACGTCATCGTCCAGCTCACCCGGTTCGCCGACGGTGCCCGGCGCATCACCGAGATCGCGCTGCTGGACAGCCACGGCGGGGAGCCGTACCGGCTGGCGACCGTGGCCCGCTTCGACGCCCGCCCCATGACCCCGGACGGCCGCGTGTACGGCTCCTTCCAGTACTTCCCCCTCCCGCGCCGCACCGCCGACCGCCTCTACATGGCGAGCCAGCCCGTCCCGCAGGCCTTCGGCGTCGCCCGCTCGGCGGACCAGCTCGCCACCCGAGAAGCCAGGTAGGCCCCCACATGGAACTCCACACCCTCGTCCAGCTCACCACCGGCGTGACGCTGCTGACCTGCGTCCTGGCCGTCGCGGGCGTGCACAGCTACGCCTCCGGCCGGGCCCGGCGGGCGGAGCTGGTGGAGCGGCTCTCGCACGCCGGCCCCCGCCCGGCGACCGGCCGCCGGCGCCGCTTCCGCGACCTCGACCGCAGGCTGCGGCGCACCCGCTTCGGCCGCTGGCTCGAACTCCGCCTCGCGACGACCGGCCTGGACGTCACCCCGGGCGAGTTCTTCGTCGGCATGCTCGCCACCGTCGCCGCGCTCTGGCTGGTCGGCCAGGCCACCCTCGCCCCCTTCTTCGGTCCGCTCGCCGGACTCCTCGGCATCTGGGCGGCGGTCCAGTTCCTCAACTGGCAGCGCCAGAAACGCATCGAGCGCTTCATCAACCAGCTCCCCGAACTCGCCCGCATCCTGGCCAACGCCACCCAGGCCGGGCTGGCCCTGCGCACCGCGATCGGCATGGCGGCCGAGGAGCTGGAGGCCCCGGCCGGCGAGGAACTGGCCAAGGTGGCCGACCAGCTGGCCATCGGCCAGTCCCTGGACGACGCGCTCGGCGAACTCGCCGACCGCCTCCCCTCCCGCGAACTGGTCGTCCTCGTCACGACCCTGATCCTCTCCAACCGGGCCGGCGGCCAGGTCGTCAGTGCCCTGCGGAACCTGACCGAGACGCTGGAGGAGCGCAAGGAGACCCGGCGCGAGATCCGCACCCAGCTCTCCCAGGTGACCATGACGTCGTACGCCGTCCCCGTCCTCGGCGTCGGCGCGCTGTTCCTGATGAACGCCGTCAAGGACGGCGCCCTGGCCCGCATGACCGGCTCACCGGTCGGCCAGGTCTGCGTGGTCGTCGCGTTCGCCCTGTACGCCGTCGGCTTCGTCCTCATCCGGCGCCTGAGCCGGATCGACGTGTGAGGAGGGCACGGACGCCATGGCATTCCTGCTCGCACTCCTGATGGGCCTGGCCGTCTGGGGCGTCTTCACGGGCATCCGCATGTACCGGGCGGACGTCCGGCTCCCCGGCGACCTCGCCCTCGCCCTGGAGGTCGGCGCCACCCGCACCGGCGCGGTCGGCTCGGTCATCGACCGCATGGGCATGCGCTACGCCCCGGCGGTCCTGCGCCTGATGGGTCCCCGCCTGGTCGCCAAGTACCGTCGCAGGATCGACCTGGCGGGCAACCCCGGCGGCCTGACCATCGACCGCTACGCGGCCCGCCGGGCGGTCTACGGCGCGCTGGGCGCCGTGGGCTTCCTGGTCTTCCTGCTGCGCGGCCAGTGGTTCGTGGCGCTGCTGCTGTTGCTGTTCGGCGCCTTCTGGACGGAGGTCGGCATCTGGTCGGCGATCCGGGTCCGCAAGGACGTCATCGAGCGCACCCTGCCCGACTTCCTGGACGTGCTCGCGGTCGTGGTCAGCGCGGGCCTCGGCTTCCGCCAGGCCCTGGAGCGCGTGGCCTCCCGCTACGAGGGCCCCTGGGCGGACGAACTGCGCATCACCCTGCGCCAGATGGACCTCGGCATGAGCCGCCGCCAGGCCTTCGCGGAACTGCGCCGGCGCAACGACTCCGAGCAGGTGGCCATGTTCGTGACGGCCCTGCAGCAGGGGGAGGAGCTGGGCGCGCCGATCGTCGACACCCTGGTCTCCCTCGCCAAGGACATGCGCCGCACCGACGCCCAGAACGCCCGCCGCAAGGCCGCCCGCGCGGTGCCCAAGGCCACGCTGATGATCACCACCTTCATGGTCCCGGCCACCATGCTCCTCCTCGGCGCCGGCCTGCTGTTCGGCTCCGGCGTGGACTTCGGCTCCCTCACGGGGAAGTGAGCGGCCGTGACGGTCACGGGGCTGACGGGGCGTGGGGGGAGTGCGCGGGGCGGCGGCCGGACGTCGTTCACGGCGCGCGTTGCGGGGC